>NZ_JBSFUB010000027.1:0-74544 GCF_053591575.1 Streptomyces altiplanensis
CGGTGGAGGCGATGGTGAAGATCTCCTCTGCCCCCACCAGCGTCAGCAGGTGCTGAAGGCGCTCCGGGACCGCGGCCAGGGCCAGAACCGCGCCGACGTCCTGAACGGCCTGACGAGCCGCGAGCAGCGCGTTGAAACCGCGTGAATCGCAGAACGAGACGTCCGCGCAGTCCAGCACCACCCGCCGGTAACCGGCGTCAAGCATCTCGCTGACCGCCCGGGCCAGCACCGCTTCACCCCCCAGGTCCAGCTCACCGGCCAACGCCAGCACCGCGTCCCGCTCCACCACCGCCGGTGTAATCACCAGTCTCTCCACCGGCACTCTCACTCCTCATCCTCAGGACACCTTGAGGCGGCAGCCCGTACGAAACCGCCCTCGGGGCTCTGCCCAGACAACGGGAACATCATGTCAGCCACAACGCGGCGACAGGCCCTGGCCAACACCCTTGGCCGGTACAGGACGCCGAAAGTGCGGGGCGACGGGCCGGACGGAGATCGTGAGGAACTCGCGGCTACGGGGAGGCAGGTCGGACAGCCCCCTTCTCCGGGCCGAGCCCGCGGCGGTTCGGCAAGCCGATCACCGCGCTGCGCCGGGAAGGTGCGGTTCCGGTCCGCAGGGGCCGGCCGTGGAGCCTGCCCCTGGAGGACCGGGCCCTGCGGATCGCCGCGTACTGGCGCACCAACCTCACCCTGTGCCAACCTGCTCCGCTGTCCGGGGCGTAGAGGCCGGCCGCCGGAGGCGAGGACGACGGCCTTCGCGTGCTGGTCGGCCGCGTACGCACGGACGGACGCGGCGGCGTGCTCATCCTCACCATCACCATCACCAGCCTCTGGACTCTCGCCTCCCCATGCCCGCGGGGGCGGTCCGGGCCGTCGGTGACCACCCGTGGTGAGATCGATACCCGGTCCGCGCTTGCGTCCCGGTGTCCTCTTGTCCGCGCCCAGTCCCGTCGTAGTCTTCGGGACACCTGCGGCCGCGCGCACGGACTGGGTATCGATGACCACGAGAGGCGGGCCCTCCACCGAGGTCGAACTCGTGGTGTCGTGTTGTTGCTCAGGTGGATCTGATGGTCAGGCCGGTTTCGGCGAGGCAGTCGCCTATGAGGTCGCAGGCTGAGCCGGGTTTTGAGGGTGCCGATGACGGCCTCGGTCCACTGGCGGGCCCGGGCGGTCCTCCCCGTGCCGGACCGGTTCGTCCTTGCGGTCGGGCCGCACCAGTTGGGCGACGAGCCGTTCGGCGACGAACGCCTCGAACTCTTTGCCCGCGAAGCCCCTGTCCGCCAGGATCGCCTGCCCGGCCCGCACGAGGTGGTGGCCGCGTTCCGGCAGCGCGGCCGTCACCTCTCGCTCACCGGTCTTCGGGCCGGCCGGACACCAGGTGACCGGCATGCCCTCGGCGGTGGCGGGCGGGTAGAGCCGGTGTCCCCGGAAGAAACGGGAGTGGCTGCGGCAGCCTGGGCGTGGTCATTGCTCCGGTCTGCGGGACGGTGCGGCGGACCGAGCTGCCGCGGTAGCGGTGGGGGCCGCCCCCGGGCTGCGGCGGCGCCTTCGTCCGGTGAGTGCCGCGTGCGTCACCAGTCCCAGGACGAGGCCCCAGCACGCCGACCCGATGCCGCCGAGGGTGACGCCGGACGCCGTGGTGAGGAAGGTGACCACTGAGGCGTCCCGGCCCCGCTCGTCGGCGACCGTCCGAGCGAGGCTCGTGGAGATCGTGCCGAGGAGTGCCACCCCGGCGATGACGGCGATGAGTTCGGCGGGCAGCGCGGCGAAGAGGCCCACCAGGGCGGCTCCGCAGACACCGGTCAGCAGGTAGAAGAAGCCGCTCGCCAGGCCGGCCACGTAGCGGCGCCGAGGGTCTGGGTGAGCCTCCTCGCCCGTGCTGATCGCGGCCGTGATCGCCGCCAGGTTCACCGCGTGCCCGCCGAGCGGGGCGAGCGCCGAGGAGGTGAGCCCGGTGGCGGTGATGAGCAGCCGGTCGTTCGGCCGGTATCCGCAGGCGGCCAGTACGCCGAGCCCAGGGGCGTTCTGCGAGGCCATCGTGACCACGGCCAGCGGAACGGCGATCCCCACGAGCGCCGAGCCGCTGAACTCCGGTGCCGTGAACACGGGAAGGGTCCACCTGATGTCGATGGACGCGGTGTGGATGCCCGGTACGACGGCGGTGGCGAGCACAGCGGCGAGCAGCGCCCCGGCAACCGCGTATCTCGGTGACCTCTGTTTGACGGCCAGGTAGGTGGCGAGGGCCGCGAGCACCGGGAGAGGGGCGCTGTCCAGGGCCGAGAACAGACCGGCCCCGAAGGAGAACAGCACCCCGGCGAGCATGCCCGCCACGATTCCGGGCGGTATGCGCCGCATGATCCGCCCGAAGACGCCGGTCAGGCCGGCCACAGCCATAAAAAGGCCGCTGACCAGGAAGGCTCCGACAGCCTCGGGATAGGAGTAGTTCCCGAGACTGCCGACGAGGACCGCGGCGCCCGGTGTCGAGAAGGCGGTGATCACCGGCATGCGGGTCCACCAGCTGAGCACGGCGCAGGTCACGCCACTGCCCACGCACGCCGCCCACACCCAGGACGCGGTCTGCTCGTCGCTGAGGTGACCGGCGGCCGCTGCCGCCAGGACCACGAGGAGGGGGCCGGAGCACGAGACCATGACGGTGATGAGGCCCGCGAGGACGGCGGAGAGCGAGGCGTCCCGCAGGACCCCGCGGCGTCCTGCCTCCCCGGTTTCCTCCCCGGTTTCCTCCCCGGACTCCTTCCCGGTACCGCCCTCGGTGCTCTGCCCGGCCGTGGTCATCGTGCCCTTTCCCCCACCTCGTGACTCCCGCCGCTCCCTCGTACCGCGTACCTCGCGCCGGCCCGCCGTCCCCGCCCGCTACCGCGTCTGCTGCGCCACCTCGGCGAGCCGCGCGACGCCCTCGGCGAACTCCTCGCCACCGAGAGCCTGGAACGGCAGCCGGAGGAACACGGTTCCGGCAGGGGGCGCCGAGTCCGCGGGGTAGAAGGCCGAGCCGCGTGTGAGGGCGATGCTCTCGGCGGACGCCGCGGCGAGCAGCTTCTCCTCGGTGGTCCGGACCGGCAGGTGCACGCTGATGTAGTAGCCGCCCTCGGGCACGCACAGCGCGACGTCGCCGAGGATCTTGCGCACCGCCTCGACCGCGGCGTCGTGCCGCGGGCGCAGCAGTTTCCGGACCTCCTCGATGTTCTGCCGCACCAGCCCGCTCGCGAAGGCCCGTGCGGCCACCGCCTGGAGCAGCGGGGCCGGGGACAGGTACGTGCTCTCCGCCAGCGCCGCCAGGGCGCGCGGGACGCCGGGGGGAGCGATGACGTAACCGACCCGGAGCCCCGGGCTGAGGACCTTGCTGAGCGATCCCATGGTCAGTACTCGGGCGCCGTCGACCAGGTCCGCGAGTTCCCCGAGGAGCGTGGGGGCCGCACCGTCGAAGCGGAGTTCCCGGTAGGGGATGTCCTCCAGGATCGTGAAGCCGAACTCGGCGGACAGTCCGACCAGTTCGCGCCGCTTCTCCTCGCTCGTCGTCACGCCGCTGGGGTTCTGGAAGTCGGGGATCACATAGACGAACGCGGGCACCTCGGTACGCAGGCGCTCCCGCAGGATGTCCAGGTCGAGTCCGTCGTGCCGCAGCGGCACCCCGGAGACCCGTCCGCCGTGCCGCTCGAATATCTGGACGGCGCGATCGTACGTCGGGGCTTCGACCAGGACCTGCTTGCCGGGTGCGTCCTTGAGGAGGTGGGCGGCGAGCAGGTCGAGGGCCTGGAGCGAGCCGTTGGTGACGAAGATCCGGTCGGGGTCGACGGAGTGGAACGCGCCGATCTGGTCGCGGAGTTCGCGGTCGCCGGTGTGGTGGCCGATGGGTGCGTACTGGAAGACCCGGTCCGGCTCCGAGGAGAGGATCGCCCCGGTCAGCTCGGCGATGGCGGCGGACGGAATCGCTTCGAGCGGGGGGATGCCGCGCGAGAAGTGGACGGTCACAGGGTGTCTCCTTGCCTGGGGAAGGGCTCAGCGGGGCTGCCCGGGGCCATCAGTGGGACGGCCCGGGGCACGGGCTCAGTGGGCACTGACGGCGAAGTCGGCGTCGATGTCGGCGACGGAGTCCGCGCCGAGCTGGAGCAGCGTGTCCTCGATCTCGCTCCGGAGGAGGTCGAGGACCGCCTCGACGCCCTGCTGGCCGGCCAGTCCGAGGCCCCAGAGGTAGGGGCGGCCGATGCACACCGCGTCCGCACCGAGTGCGAGGGCCTTGACGACGTGGACGCCGGAGCGGATGCCGCCGTCCAGGAGTACCAGAGCGCGGTCGGAGACCGCGGCCGCCACCTGCTCCAGGGCGATCAGGCTGGGTACCGCTCCGTCGAGTTGGCGGCCACCGTGGTTGGAGACGATGACGCCGTCCACGCCGAGGCCGACGCACCGCTCGGCGTCCTCGGCCCGCAGAACACCTTTGACCACGATCGGAAGGTGTGTACGGGCCCGGATCCACTCCAGGTCGTCCCAGGTCAGGGGAAGCCGTTCGATGCGGGCGCCGTCCGGGATCTCCCCCATGAGCACACCCAGCGCGCGCAAGTTGCCGAAGTCGACGTGCGCCGGGGTGCGGAAGCCCGCGCGCCGGGTGCTGATGCGGCGCGCGGCGTAGCTGGCATCGACCGTGACTACGAGCGCGGTCGCGCCGGCGTCCTCCGCCAGGGCGATCGTCGCGGCGACGTCGTCCCGGGACCGGTAGGCGTAGAGCTGGAACCAGCAGTCGCTTCCGACGGAGCCGGCCACGTCGGCGAACACGTGGTGGCTGTCGGTGCTGACGATCGACAGGGTGCCGGTGGACTCGGCGGCGCGGGCGGTCGCGATCTCGGCATCCTCGTGGAGGAGCCGCTGGGGACTGGTCGGGGCGAGCAGGACCGGCAGCGCGAGCCGGTGCCCGAGTACGGTCACCGTGGTGTCGGGTTTCTCGCCCGAACCGCCGAGGACACGTGGGCGCAGCCAGACCTGGTCGAAGGCGTCCGTGTTGGCACGGACGGTGAGCTGGGTGTCGGCTCCGCCCGCCACGTACGCCCAGGAGGCGGCGTCGAGAACGGACTCGGCGGCGTGCTCGAAGTCGGCCAGGGTCAATAACCCGGATAATTCCCTTGCCATGAGACCTCTTCCGTCGTCGGATGAATTTTCGTCAGGCGAACTGATCGAAAGCCATCTTGGTCACCATTCCGGTGACCACGAGGACCAGGACGACCCGGACGAATCCGGATCCCCTTTTCATCGCTGTACGCGATCCGATCATCGCGCCGGCAATGTTTCCCACGGCCATTCCCAGCCCGAGGGCCCACAGGACATTTCCCTGCCAGGCGAAGACCGCGAGGGCCCCCAGATTGGAAGAGGCGTTGATCACCTTCGCCATGGCCGCGCTTTCCAGGAATTGCGTCGCGAGAAGCGTGGTGAAGGAAATGATGAGAAAGGTGCCCACTCCGGGTCCGAAGACCCCGTCGTAGAAACCGATCCCGACGCCCGCGATGAGGATCGCCGCATTGCGGCGGCGCGGGGTCACGACGATGTTCCGCTGCTGCACCCCGAAACTGGGCCGGAAAGCCACGAAGAGCGCCACCGTGATGAGCAGGCCCATGATGACGGGCCGGAAATAGCTCGCGGGAACACTCGATGCGGACAGGGCCCCGAGGGCACCGAAGGGAACCGCGAGCCCGGCGGCCGGCAACAGCACCGAACGATCCAGCTCGGTGCGCCGCTGGTACATGTACGCGGCGGTCGTGGTGCCCATGATCGCCGCGATCTTGTTCGTGCCCAGCGCCACCGCCGGCGAGTACTGGGGGAAGACCAGCAGGAGTACCGGGATGAGCAGGACCCCGCCTCCGCCGACAACAGCATCCACCCAGCCGGCTGCCGTAGCGGCAAGGAGCAGGCCGAGCACCTCGTACAGTTCCACTCTTCCTCATTCACATCGAGCGGCCCCGGTTCCCGGCGGGCGGGGCGCCGTCCACCGGGTCAGAGGACCCCGCGGATCTCCGTCATCGCGGGCAGCACGCGCGGGTGCCACATCATGCGCTGGATCCACAAAGGGGTGGTGCGCAGGGAGTAGAAGCGTCGCAGCCATCGGTCGCGCCCGTCGTAGCGGGGCGTGAAAGCGGTGCGACCGTGCACCACGACGTGGTTGTCCAGGACGACGAGATCGCCCGGCGCGAGCACCAGGTCGCGGCAGACCTTCTCCAGTGCCCCGGCGAGGGCCCGCAGCGCCGCCTGCGCCTCCGGTCCGGCGCCCCGGGTGTTGTGCGAGTTGAAGCGCATGAACGGGCGGTCCGCCGGACCGAAGACCACCGGGTGGGGGCCCGCGGAGGGGCGTGGCCCCGCGATGTCCCGCGTGAACGAGGTCGGATACAGGCTGTGGAACTGCGGCTTCCTCAGTTCCGCCACCTCTTCGTCCGTCAGCAGGGGCAGCGCGTCCCGTACGGACGAGACGCGCGTCGCGGCGATCTGCTCGTGGTCCTGGCGCAGGCAGAGCAGGCCCAGGTAGTCGGGGCGCAGGGGGTGGTGCACGTTCTCCGTGTGGAAGTCGAAGGCGACCGATCCGCTGTTCTCGATCCGGCGCTCCTCCCCACGTACGGGATGGACGTCGTGGAAGAGAGCCCCCGACTTCTCGTCCTGATACCCGGTCAGCGAACCGAGGAGATCCGCGACGAGCATGAGGGTTCCGTTGGTGGGATGACCGTCGAGGATGTGAGCTTCATGAGCCTGCGGAGTCTTCGGCAGCTCACCCACCGGGACGCCACGGAGTAGGAAGTATCCGCCGGATCCCTCATCCGCACCGAAATCGAGAACCGTTTTGCGCATCCCCTCGGGAAGATCCATGAGGAGCCCCGATGCGACGATGGGGGGCGAGTCCGACAAGTGTGCGGCAAGCGCGGACAACTCGCCCACCTTCTCTGCCTCCGACTCACTTAATCGGTATTCATTGAGAGTCTGGGAAATCATTCTCATAATTCCTCACCGATTTCCGTCTGCAGCGCGTGACTATTGCGGCAAAAACGTATCCCGGGCGCATTATTTCCGTCAACAATCGGTTTCGGACAGTGACGCCCCCGGTTAACAGGTCCGGCATTTCGTACACCTGTCACTTACAGCTCCCATGGGGAGGAAGCGTCACAATCCATCTCGCGCGGTAAGGGGCGTAGAGCGGGTTGGTACTGCCGGTCCCCCTGTGTGAGCTGGCTCTACGGCGCCAGATGTCCGGGAGATGAACGGCCTGAACCGCCTCGCCGGGTGCGTACGAGGTCCGCACTTCGGCACTCACACGGGCCCCTCAAAGCTGATTTCTCGCCATCCGGACCAGGGGAAACAGCGAACGACGGGGGGTGTGAAGGGGATCACATGCCGCCGTCGGGTCTCCCCGCAGACCCGCCCGGCCGGCCGCCCGTGGGGTCCGGCCAGACAGTCGGCCTCGGTCCACGAGCCGATGAGACGGACGTGCTCGACACCCCGGACACACCGCCCGCGCCGGGCGCGGACACCGGTACGGACACGGGTACGGACACGAAGGTGAGGGTGGCGGCGATGGCGAAGGTTCCGGCAGCGGCAGTGGCGGCGAGCGGGTTCGTCGGGGGTACGGCATCGCCCGGTGGGCCAGGAAGCGGCCGCTCGACGGGGTCGCGCTCGCCGCCGGGTACCTCGCCGTGTACGAGTGGAACCGCCGGGCCGGCCCGCGCGCAGCCACCACGCCGACGGCCGCGCACGTCGCCGCCTTCACCGTCGCGGGTGGCGTGGCCGCCGCGCCCCGGGCCGTCACCCGCCGCGCCGCCCACTACCGGGGGCCGTTTTCAAAGATCGTCCAGGTCGTGGATGACGGCGGAGCGATACGCCGACGCGAACTCACCTCTCACGCGCGGAAGTTACTCACTCCGTTGACACCCCGGGCTGTGACAGGCCGGCCCCGGGCGGAGGGACGGCAGGTCGTCGACGGCATGGTCTGCACGATCCGGACCGGGGCCTCCCTGGGTGAACCGGGGCCTCCCTGCGTGACCTGCCGGAACATTACGGCCCGTGGGAGACGCCCTGCCCCCTTCCGGCGTTACGCGCCCGACGGCGTGTTCCCACCAGCGCCGACCGCATACCGTCGACCTGCACCTCCGCACGGCCAACCGCCGTACGGCGCTGCCGGACACGCTTCACCGATGGCAGCCTCGAACGGAATCTGTTGATCGTCAGGAACTCACGGGGAGACTGGGCCTGCCCGGTCCGACGTCGGCCAGATGTAGGGCAAATCCTCCGGAACGCCGGGGAAGAGCGGTGCGTACGTGGTCGAATCCTTGCGTACCAGTGCCGACCGGTGGCTGCGGTGAAAGGCGTCGTCACCGAGCCACGGAGGCAGTTCCCCCGCAACCGCCAGCAGCGCCTGGTCACGTACCGGTGCACCCGGGCGGAACGCGAGCAAATCGGCGACGAGTGTGGCCGCACAGCTGTCCTGATGACCGTGCTCACGCCACACCTTGCAGACTTCCAGGCCATACCGGACCAGCGCTTCCTCGTATCCGGCCCACATCCGCACTGCTGGATGGTGGCGCCACCCGTAACCCGGGACAACAAGGCCGCGAAGGACTTGCAACGCCTCGACACGCTGTTTGCCCAGTCGGCGACGGTCCAGGGTCAGGGCCGAGGCCCTGAAGTCGGGATAAGGCAAGAAGGTTTGCATGCCGTCGTCCCATCAGCAGCTCGGCACCCGACTCGCGCGGGGCAAGTTCCATCACGTCGTCACTCACGGGCATGCCGGGGATGATGCCCGGCATGCCCACAGCACGCCTTCCGCGGACACCGCGCCACCCGGTGACCACACGGCATCGGCGCGCCCCGGCCCCGCCGGTCGGTACCGGAGGGGCCCGCCTCGTCCGAGTACCGGGCATGACCCTCTCGGCCCGTGTCCGGGCCGTAGAAAAACCGTAGAAAACTCGACCGCGTTCGCGACCCCGATCCCGGGCGACTGGCTCAACGCCTGCCGCTGCCCGCGTCCAGCGGCGTGCGGCGGCAGGCGTCGGCCCGTCGCGTCCGGGCGGTGGGACCGCGTCGGGTGACGAGAGCCGTGTGGGCCGGCCCGGTGCCACAAGGCCCGGGCCGGCCGCATTCGCTGCACAGACTGGGCGACCTGCATGCCGGCCGCACGAGTCTTTGACGCAGGGGCGTGTCAGCTGCCGACAGGTGTGACACCGAACATCAGGGTGCGGCGGCTGATGTCGTAGTGCACGGTCGATGTCTCGGAGAGCAGGTCCTGGAGGACGTCCGCGTCGTCGACGTCAACGGTCAGCACTTCTTCCCACGCGCCTTCGTCGAGCACCAGCTGCAAGGTGATGGTCCCCCGGGCCCCTGGGCCGCCGGCGACCCAGGTGAACTGGTAGTGGCTGAGCTGACGCACCTTGATGCTGTCGTCCGTGACAGGCTGCGTGACCTTGGCCATGAGCTTTCTCCTAGCGGTTGCGGAGCTGGGCGGGGTGGGTTCACGACTACTGGATGATCTTGTGGCGCCCCGGCGCGGCCCGCCCACACGCTGGGCCGCGAAGGCAGGTTCCGGCTCGGGCGGCAGGACCGGATCCCGGCGGCCGGGGACGGGTACTCATGCTTCGCAGTGCCGCCGCGGCAGGCCGTGCTCACGCGTCCGCCGAACGGCAGCCCATCCGGTGCCCCCGGCTGTGACGAGGGGTGAAGCGGCACGGCGCATCATGCCCTGCCGCTGCTGCTCGGGGCGCTGCTGCTCACCGTGCAGGGCGTTGAGGACCAGCACGCCCGCGGTCAACGCGGGTACGGCCCACTGCAGCAGGACGAGCTGACGCTGTGCCTGGTCGAGCTTGATCGGGTGCTCCGCGGCCGTCTCGGCGTCCTTGGGATCCAGGGACGAGGCAAGTTCGACCTTCTTTCCCACCACACGGGCGTAGGCGGTCGCAGCCAGGGCCGCTCCCGTGAGCACCAGCTTGGCCACGGTGGAGGCGCCCACCCCCTGCTGGTAGGCCACCCGGGCGCTGTTCGCACCCAGCAGGCCGGCCCCGCCCACCAGGTGAGCACCGATCGCTGCCGCGTTCACCGGTGTCCAGACTGCCCAGCCGGCACTGGCGATACGCGCGGTGGACATTTCATCGTCCCCAGACCTGTTCGCCGCTCCGTTGAGGCCGACGGCACCCATCAGGGAGCCACCGAACCAGGCCGCCAGCCCGATGTCGTGCAGGCTGCGCATGACCGTATTGCGTTCTGACATTCGAATCCTTCCAAGCTCACGCCCCTGCGGTCCAGGGCACCGCCACCAGCCTCAGCGCGATCACCAGCACCGACCAGTCAGGGCGCGCACATGGGCTACCGGCTTGCCCCGCTGTCGCGGAACGAGTCCGGTCGCGGTGCTCCGGCGGCGAGGGTGTGGCGTCACCGGATGCGGTCACCCACCCCGTTACCGCCGCACCTCAGTCCTTGCCGATCACGACCACTTCGTCATGAGCGGCCCAGCGTCGCCGCTCGGTCTTGGGCGGATTCACGCGCAGGCCGTACGGCGGGCCCTGGCGCGCTGTGCCGTGGTTCCGGTATCCGATCGCGCACTCGCCCCGGCGGCGTGCCGCGGCCACCACCGTGGCGAAGGGGGTCTCCTGGCCCAGCCGGACGTAGTCGGCGGCCGGCCGCAGACGGATCCCGTTCCCCTCGGCACGGAACAGCTCCTCGAACACTCCCGTCAGCTGCCGGTTCTGGGAGATCTGTGCCATCAGCAGACCGATGATCTTGCCGCTGATGATCACGTCGGCACTGGGACTGATGGGCGCCAGTACCCGGTTGCGGTCGTCGACCAGTTCCGTGACCACCGGCAGTTCGCGTCCGGTGGCCTCCTCCAACTGCTGGAGCAGCAGCAGGGTGACGAGTGTGTGATTGTCCGGCTCGTCCGTGGAGCCGTTGGGCCCGGGATCCCGGCCGAGCACGATGACGCTGTCGTAGGAACCGATGTCCAGGCGGCGCAGGACCTCGGGGCGGGTGACGTCTCCCCGGTGCAACGTGAAGGCCAGTCCGGCACCGGCCTGTGCGTCGGCGTCGTCGACCTGGTGGACGGTGGTTCCGTCGTCCACCGTCACCACGTCGACGGCCGATCCGGGCAGCACGCAGCGCCGCAGCTGGTCGATCATGAGCGGTGCCCGGCGGTTCCAGCCCAGCAGCAGCACCCGTTCCGGTCGTGTGGATGCCGGCCGCTCGGACGCCATGGCCGCTTCCTCGACCGAGGACGCGCAGTCCTCCAGCCGGACGGTGTCGTCGTCGCGGGAGATGACGAGAATCTTGTCGTCCGCACGGATCGTCGTGTCCGGCGAGGGAGCGAGCAGGACTCCTTCCGCGCGCATCAGCCCGACGACGCTCGACGTCGTGTAGGCCAGCAGCGCCTGGCCGAACGGGCGGCCCGTCAGCGCGGGTTCCGCGACGAGGTAGAACTCGTCCCTGGCGAAGTCGAGCAGCTCCCTGTGGACGAGGGAGAGCCCGGGGCGGCGAGCGGCCTGGACGATCATCCGGGCGGTGATCGTGTCGCTTTCCAGGACGACCCCGCCCGGCCCTGCCGCCAGGGTGGCGGCCAGGTGGAACCGGTCGTCGCGGACCGCGGCGACCACGCAGGGACGGGCCTCCGGGCCGTCTCCCCGCCGGGACAGGGTGGCCCGCAGGGCCAGCAGCGTCTTGACGACCTCGGCATCGGCGTCCGGCTCGTCGTGGGGCAGCACCAGTACGGCGCCGGCCGTGGCCGGGCTGGTCAAGGAGAGTACGGCCGGGTCGGTGATGGGGCCGCTGCGGCAGATCAGCCGTGTCCGGCCGACGGGTCCCACCCGGGTGCCGAGCGCCTCCTCCATGGCGGTCTTGTCCCGGTCGGCCAGCACGACCACGACCGCCCGCCGCTGATTGGCGTTGGCCGCCACCAGCTCGCTCACCACGGTGAAGACCTGCTCCGACCACCCCAGCACCACCACGTGCCCGTGCTCCAGCACGGTGGACCGGCCCCGCCGCAGCGCGGTGAGCCGTTCGGTGAGGGCGGCCGTGATCAGTCCGACGAGGAGGGAGACGTACAGGAGGGCGATCAGCGCGAGCAGCACCGACATCGCCACCCGCAGCGGTGTGCCCGTCACGCCGCCCAGGCGCAGGGTCTCACCGGTGAGACGCCAGACCTCCGCCAGCCTGTCCGGCGCGGACGCCGGAATGGCCGGGTCGGTCCACACCAGTACGGCGCTCACCGGCACGACGACGGCCAGGCACAGCAGGGCCAGCCAGCCGACGAGAGCGGAGGCGCCGCGGGCCAGCGTGCTGTCGAACCAGTAACGGGTCCGTTCGCCGAACTCCCTGAGCCCACCGGCCCCACCGCGTGGACCGCGCTGCTGTGCCACCCTGTCCGCCCCCTCCCTCACCCCGTGCTCCGGCGGGCCCGACTGCACTCACACCGGTTTGCACACCGGTTCGCTTCTTTCACACCTCTGGATCCGGAGGTGGACGTACCGGGTCTGCAGTGTGCTCCACCGGCTTCCGCGGCGGGCGGGTTTCACCGCAGGTCACCCTTTCGAGGAACTGCGGCTTCCCGGTCCGTGCCGGTGGCGTGCCACCGGCACGGCGTCAAGTTTGCAACCGCTATAACCCCTTGGGGGCAACGCCCGCGCGAAACCCGGACACCGTATCCAGGCTGCCGTAGAAAACCCTCCATGACTGAAGATCATGCAGTGGCGCGCCCAGGAGGCACCTTGTCCCGGCGCGGCTTCGCCGCAGTGGTCGGCACGGCCACGGCGGTGACAGCTCTGACCGGCGCCCCCTCCGCGGCCCTGCCCGCTCCAGCCGCTCCAGCCGCTCCAGCCGCTCCGGCCGGCCCGGGGGACGGCCGTCGTACCGACGACCGGTCCCTGGCCGTCGCTCGCGCACTGCTCGTACTGGACTCCGACGGCCAACCGCTCGTCCCGCGCTACGAGCGCATCCTCGACAAGGGCCTGCCCGCCCGCCGCGGGACCCGCCCCAAGCACGTGCTGGTCGTCGGCGCCGGCCCGGCCGGTCTGGTGGCCGCCTGGCTGCTGAAGCGGGCGGGCCACCGCGTGACGGTCCTGGAAGCCAACGGCAACCGTGCGGGCGGACGCGTCAAGACCTTCCGCCGCGGCGGTCACGAACAGGCCGAACAACCCTTCGCCGACCCCCGCCAGTACGCCGAGGCGGGCGCGATGCGCATCCCCGGCAGCCACCCCCTGGTGATGGGGCTGATCGACCGGTTCGACCTGCCCAAGCGACGCTTCCACTACATCGACGTCGACAGCGAGGGCCGTCCCGCCAACCGCACCTGGATCCACGTCAACGGCATCCGCGTGCGCCGCGCCGACTACGCCCGCTCACCCCGGCGCATCAACCAGTCCTTCGGCGTGCCCCGTGCCCTCTGGGACACCCCCGCCGCGGTCATCCTGCGCGGTGTGCTGGATCCCGTGCGCGACGAGTTCAGCCGCGTCGGCAGCGACGGCAAGCGCGTCGACAAACCGCTGCCGGAGCGGCTGCAGGGCTGGGCCCGGGTGGTGCAGCGGTTCGGTGACTGGTCGATGTTCCGGTTCCTCACCGAGCACGCGGGCCTCGACGAGCGGACCATCGACCTGATCGGAACCCTCGAGAACCTCACTTCGCGTCTGCCCCTGTCCTTCATCCACAGCTTCATCGGCTCCTCGCTCATCAGCCCCGACACCCCCTTCTACGAGCTGGAAGGGGGCACCGCCGTGCTGCCGGACGCCCTGCTGGAACGCGTGCGCGAAGAGGTGCGCTTCGACCGCCGGGTGACCCGCATCCAGTACCACCACCCCGACCGCCCCACTGCCGGCGCCGAACACGTCGGCGGCAAGAAACCCCACGTGTGGGTGGACACCGTGTCCGAAGGGCGCGGCGGCCCTGTCGTGCGCCAGCAGTTCACCGCGGACGCCGCGGTGGTGACCGTACCGTTCTCCGGGCTGCGGCACGTCCAGATCGACCCGCCCCTGTCGTACGGCAAACGCCGCGCCGTCTGCGAGCTCCACTACGACAGCGCGACCAAGGTGCTGCTGGAATTCAGCCGCCGCTGGTGGGAGTTCGACGAAGCCGACTGGAAGCGGGAGCTGCGGCGTATCCGCCCGGGGCTGTACGAGGCCTACCGCACGGGACACGCCGCCACCGACGGCAGCCTGCTCGGCGCCCATCCCTCCGTACCCGCCGGTCACATCACCGAGGGCCAGCGCACGCACTACGCGGCCAACCGCGCGATCACACGGGACCAGCCCGAGGCGGTCGAGGTCCTGGGCGGCGGCTCCATGTCCGACAACGCCAACCGGTTCATGTTCCACCCCTCCCACCCGGTGGCGGGCAGCGACGGCGGTGTGGTCCTGGCCTCCTACAGCTGGGCGGACGACGCCCGACGCTGGGACTCGCTGGACGACGACGCCCGCTACCCTCACGCCCTGTGCGGCATGCAGCAGGTCTACGGCCAGCGGATCGAGGTCTTCTACACCGGCGCCGGCCGGACACAGAGCTGGCTGCGCGACCCCTACGCCTACGGGGAGGCATCGGTACTCCTGCCCGGCCAGCACACCGAGTTGCTGCCCGTCATCCCCACGCCCGAGGGGCCGCTGCACTTCGCCGGCGACCACACCTCCGTCAAACCGGCCTGGATCGAGGGAGCGCTGGAGTCCGCGGTGCGCGCCGCCTGGGAGGTCCACACGGCATGAGAAGGGGCCGTCCCCGCCGGAGCGCGGCAACCGTCCTCGCCGCGCTCCGGCGGGGACGGCCGCCCGTGTGCGCGTACGACACCGGACTCCCGTCGTGCGTGCTCAGGACCAGCCCGCCTCCAGCGGTGCCTACCGCCGGCCGTCGCCCGGGATGCCGGCTGCGAGGTCGCCCGCCTGCCTGACCCGGTCATGCGCAGGGTCGTCGACTCCATCTCGCCCTGCGCACCCCGCAACTGACGGACGAGATCACCGCCGAGCTGGCCGTACTCGTCGGTTTCGATTCAGGACCTCGCCGCCGAGGCCACCCGCACGTCCAACCGGATACGCGGCCTGCTCCCCCCGTTCCACAGACTGGGTGAGGTGGCGGCGCCACCAGTCGGGCGCGGTTCACCTGTGGCTCCTGTTCCGACGGGCGGGATCGAGATCGCCTTCTACGCCGTCCACATCAACAGCTGGAACCGTCACCGGGCACGGAGGCACGGTGAGACCACAGGGCCGGAGAGAGCTCGCGGAAGGCTGAATCGGGCGTGGGCTCGTTCTTCGCGCGGGTGCGAGCCGGGCTTGCGGTTGCGCAGTCCGGCAAGCTGCTGCCGTACGGGCTGTGCGATGTCCGAACCAGTTCGCCGTTCCCCGGCCCTGGCCATCGCACCCCAGCATTTCTTTCGAGTGGTCCGTGCGGTAGTCGCCCGGTCTCCGGACAACAGCCGGAACACTCGGGTGGGAAATGAAGCCCGTGCGACCCGGTGGAGAGTGTCATGGCGAACGGAACTGTCCTGCTGGCTTTGCGCGAAGACCCCTTGGGCGGCGGGGTGGGTGGTGAGCAGCTTCGGCGTATCGGCAAGGAGCTGGAGAACCGGGGCCTGGAGGTGCGGTGGGCCGGCACGACCGAGGGGGCCTGCGCGGCGTTGCGCACGGAGGCCGGGCTGACCGCGGTTGTGGTGGGCTGGGATCTCCCGTCCGAAGCCGGCGGGAGTGCCGAGGGTGGCGGCGCTGCGGTGCTGCGGCAGATTTCCCGGCGCTTCAAGGACCTGCCCGCGTTCATCGTGATGTCGGAGGAGTCCGATCACGGCCTGGACCGGCTTCCCTTGTGGGTGGCAGAGATCGCCGTGGGGTACATCTGGCCGCTGGAGGACACCCCGTCCTTCATCGCGGGTCGCGTGGCCGGTGCGGCCCGGGCCTACGGGGACTCCGTCCTGCCGCCGTTCTTCAAGGCGTTGCGGCGATTCGACGACGCCCATGAGTACTCCTGGCACACTCCCGCGCACTCGGGAGGGGTCGCGTTCCTGAAGTCGCCGGTGGGCCGGGCGTTCTTCGACTACTACGGTGAGCGGCTCTTCCGTACCGACTTGTCGATCTCGGTGGGAGAACTCGGCTCCCTCTTCGAGCACAGCGGTCCGATCGGCGAGGCCGAGCGCAACGCCGCGCGGATCTTCGGCGCCGACCGCACGTATTTCGTCCTGCACGGGGATTCCACCGCGGACCGCATGGTCGGCCATTACTGCGTCACCTCCGACGAGATCGCCCTGGTGGACCGCAACTGCCACAAGTCGGTCCTGCACGGGCTGGTGATCTCCGGCGCCCGACCGGTCTACCTGATCCCCACGCGCAACGGGTACGGGCTGGCGGGCCCGCTGCCCACCCGTGAGATCGAGGCGCAGGCGGTCGCTGCCCGGATCGCCGCGCACCCGCTGACGCCGGGCGCAGTCTCGGTGCAGGCCCAGTACGCCGTGATCACCAACTCCACCTACGACGGCCTGTGTTACGACACCCTCCAGACCGCCCACGCGCTCGCGCCCAGCACTCCGCGGCTCCACTTCGACGAGGCGTGGTTCGCCTACGCGCGTTTCCATCCGCTCTACTCCGGCCGGTACGGCATGGCCGTCGGACCGGACACGTTCGAGGAGAACGACCGTCCCACCGTCTTCGCCACCCAGTCCACGCACAAGCTGCTGGCCGCGCTGTCCCAGACCGCGATGGTGCATGTGAAGTCCTCGCCGCGGGCGCCGGTCGAGCACGAGCGGTTCAACGAGGCGTTCATGATGCACGGCACCACCTCGGCCCTGTATCCGGCGATCGCCTCGCTCGACGTGGCCGGGGCCATGATGGACGGGCCTCAGGGCGAGTGGCTGGTCAATGAGGCGGTGACCGAGGCGATCCGGTTCCGGCAGGCGGTCGTCCGGACCGGGCGCAGGATCGTACAGGCCGGTGACCGGCCGCCGTGGTTCTTCGGCATCTGGCAGCCCGAGACGGTCACCGACCCGGTCACCGGTACGCAGTCGGCCTTCGCGGATGCCTCACCGGCGCTGCTGGCCTCCGACCCGAGCTGCTGGCTGCTCGAGCCCGAGGCCTCGTGGCACGGTTTCCGCGGGCTGAGCCGGGGCCAGTGCATGCTGGACCCCATCAAGGTGACCCTGACCTGCCCCGGCGTCGTGGCCACGGGTGAGACCGAGCCGTGGGGCATTCCCGCCCGCGTCCTGACCTCCTACCTCGGCCGGCGCGGCATCGTGGTGGAGAAGACCGACACCTACACCACCCTCGTCCTGTTCTCCATGGGGATCACCAAGGGGAAGTGGGGGACGCTGATGGACGCCCTGATGGACTTCAAGGCGCTCCACGACACCGACACCCCGCTGCGGCAGGTCCTGCCGCAGCTGGTCGAGCAGTACCCGCAGCGCTACGGCCACATGACGTTGCGCGGCCTGTGTCAGGACATGCACGAACACCTCACCCGCGCCGAACTGATCACCGCCCTGGACACCGCCTTCCAGGAACTGCCCGAGCCCGTCCACCCGCCCCAGCACTGCTACCAGCAACTGATCAGGGGCGGCACCGAGCGCCTCCCGCTCGCTCAGGCCGCAGGGCGGATCGCCGCGGCGATGGTCACCGTCACCCCGCCCGGCATCCCCGTTTTGATGCCCGGAGAAGCCCTGGGCACACCCGACGGACCCGTCCTGCGCTACCTCGGCGCTCTGGAAGCCTTCGACCGGGCCTTCCCCGGCTTCCACAGCGAAGCTCACGGCGTCACCATCGACCCGGACACCGGCGACTACCTCATCGAATGCGTACGCCAGGACGGCACGCCCAACGGCAGGGAATGAAACGCGAAGGGACGGTGTCCGGCTGCATACGACCGAACCGTTCTCCGAGCGGACGCCAGGGCGGTGCCCGTCAGCACGGCTGGCGCCACGCTCCGAGGTCCAGTCTCTTGCGCATCGAACTGAGGCCGAGCTCTCTGGAGCGTTCACAGAAGTCGCCGACCGGGACGGCGTACTCGACGTGCAGGACCGCCTTCCCGGCCTGGACGAAGGGAGTGAGTGCCGCGCAGTCGTCGTACTGCGCGCACTCCTCGTTCACCGCGAAGTCGAAGTCCGCGACCAGCTCGGGGATGTGCGGCAAGTCGTTCTTCAGGCCCACCGACATGCCGCGAGCGTGGGCGAGGCCGGCGAGCATGCGGTTGTACGTCAACTGGTGGCCGGCGGTCAGGGGAAAGCCGGTGTCGTTGAGGTAGCCGTCCATCAGGTCCGGCTCCACCGCGTCGAAGCCCTTCTCGCGGCACATGTCGAAGCGCTTGGCCATCAGCGGGCGCAGGACGTCCAGCCGGCGGATGTCGAGCCAGCGTTCGCCGGCCCACCCGTTGCCCCGGCCCAGAACGGCGGCGGGGAAGTCCCGGCGGTCGGGGCGGAACGACTCCCACGCGCCCGCGTTGATGTAGCAGATGACCTTGCGGCCGTCCCGGTGCAGCCGGCGCACCGCTGCGGCGTCGTTCTCGAATCCGTCGATGTCGTAGACGGGTACGTCGACCCGGTGGTCGACCCGCCCCTCCAGCTGCCACTGCCAGGCCGTACCGACGGCCGGCCGCCACCGGCCGGGGTGCGGCGGCCGGGGGTCCGGTGCCGGTTCGGGCACGGGGGCCGAGCACGCTGCCAGCAGGGCGACGAGGAACAGCAGGCAGAGTGGGCGCGAACGGGTCATGGGGCCTTCCGGTGCAGTACGGGCGGCAGGAGCGACCAGGGGTTGGGTCCATGCCCGGGGACCGCGCAGTGCACGGCGGCGCGGCGCAGCGCCGCCGTGCGGGCGGCGAGCGCGCACAGTCCGGCAGGCACGCCGTGGACGAGGTGGCAGAAGCGTTCCGGCGGGTGTGCCGCCGTCCATGCCGGCGCTGCCGGCGCCGCCGAATAGGCAGTCCAGTCGCCTTCGAAGGTGACCAGCAGATCGGCGACCCCCGCGTACGCCGGGGCCGGGTGCACCCCCGGGTTCAGAACGACCGTACGGCCGCCACGGGAGCGCGCCGCCCGGGCGAGGCGCCGGTAGTGGCGCACGGCGCCCGGTTCGGCGGCGGCCTGGTCCAGGAAGAAGCCGTCGGTGGCGTACCAGTCGCGGTAGCGGTCGAAGTCGGCGGTGACGGCCCGCGGCGGCCGGTGGCCGTAGTCGGTGTCGACGTACCCGAGCAGCCGGATCCCCGCCGCCCGCAGAGCGCGGGCGGCGGCGGCGAACGACGGCTCGGGCGCGGTGCCCGGGCCGTCCGCGATGTTGAGCACCACGCCGTACAACCGGGGCGCGGACTCCACGAGCGTCCACCAGGCGCCGGGGTCGACGGCCGGGTGGACGTACATGGGGACGAGCAGCTTCGCCGGCGGCAGGGGTTCCGGCTCCGGCTTCACCGGGCTGCCGGGACAGCGGCCCCCGGCAGCGCCTGCCACAGGTCCGACAGCGATCCGGCGAGTCCCCGCGTCGGCTGCCAGCCGAGGGCGGACCGCGCCGCCCCGATGTCCGCGCACTGCCAGGAGACCGCGGACGAACGGGCGGATCCGCCGCCGGTCTCCTCGACGGTGCCGCGGAATCCGGCGGCCCGGACCAGCCCGTGGACGATCTCACGGACGACGGTGGCCCGGCCGCTGCCGATGTTGAGTACCGGGGGCAGCGGTCCGGGAGCCGTCGCCGCCAGGACGGCGGCCTCCGCCACGTCCCGTGCGTCGACGAAGTCGCGGTACGCCGACAGGTCGCCGACCCGTACGGTGCCCGACGCCCCGGCCCGGCGCAGTTCCCCGGCGAGGCGTCCGGGCAGCCCGGCGGCCGGTGCTCCCGGCCCGACCGGGTTGAAGACGCGCAGCACGACGGCGTCCAGACCGGCGGCGGTCACCGCCGCGGTGCCCGCCAGCTTCGTCGCCCCGTACGGGCCCTGCGGCCGGGTGGCGGCGTCCTCCGCGACGGCTTCACCGGGCGCGGTGGGGCCGTACTCGGCCGCCGAGCCGAGATGGACGAGGCGCGCGCCGGGCGCCGCCGCGGCCATCGCCTCGCAGAGCGCGGCCGGCCCGCGGGCGTTGACGTCGGTGAGCCGCACGGCGCTGCCGGACACCAGGCCCGCGCAGTTGACGACGGCATCGGGCGCCGCGCAGCGCAGTGCGTCCGCGAGGATCTCGGGGTCGGAGGTCAGATCGAGCGGCACACCGGCGGCCGGGTACCGGCCGCCGTCGAGCAGCCGCACGCCCGGCAGGGCGCGCAGCCGCTCGGCGGTGTGCCCGCCCAGGAATCCGGTGGAGCCCAGGACGAGAACGCGCATGTCCCGCTCACGCCCCCTTGAGGAGCAGGCCGCGGTGGGTGGTGAACTCCGCGTTGGCCCGGTCGTAGTCGTCGGGGCGGCCGATGTCGAGCCAGTAGCCGTCGAACTCGTAGGCGTGCGGGGGGTGTTCGGTGGCGAGCAGGTCGAGCACCAGTTCGTCGAAGCCGAGCGGCAGGCCCGGCGTGTACCCGGCGAGGGTCTCCCGGGAGAGTCCGTAGACGCCCATGGAGACCCGGTAGTCCATGCTCGGCTTCTCCGCGAAGCCGGTGACCCGCCCGGCCTCGGTCGTCAGGACGCCGAAGTCGATGGCGACCTTGCGGGCGTACGTGGCGACCGTGAGCGGGGCTCCCGAGGCGCGGTGCGAGCGGACGACCTCGCCGTAGTCGAGGTCGGTCAGGATGTCGCCGTTCATCACCAGGAAGTCGTCCGGCAGTCTGTCCATCATGGTGAGCAGCGGGCCCATCGTGCCGAGCGGGCTGTCCTCGGTCGAGTAGCCCACGCGCAGGCCCCACTGGGAGCCGTTGCCGACGTACGCGCGGATGATGTGGCCCAGATGGCCGATGGCTATGGTGCAGCTGGTGAAGCCGCTCGCGGCCAGCTGGCGGAGCACGATCTCCAGGATGGCGTGCTGGTCGCCGATGGGCACGAGCGGCTTGGGAAGCGCCGTCGTGTACGGCCGCAGCCGAACGCCCTTGCCACCGGCGAGGATCACTGCATGCATGGAAGTCCCCTGTACGTCGCGTGCGGTCGGGTCAGATGTTGTAGATGCCGGTCTTGTAGCGGGAGAGGTTGCCGGGGTCGCGGAAGAAGTCGATGGTGTGGCCGAGCCCCTGCTCCAGGTCGTGCTCCGGCCGCCAGCCGGTGGCGGCGCGCAGCCGCGTGGCGTCCGCGACCAGGCGCATCACCTCCGAGTTGGCCGGCCGGATGCGCTGTTCGTCCTCGCGTACGTCGAGGTCGGCGTCCATCAGCTTGCCGATGAGCCGGGTGAGTTCGCCCACCGAGATCTCGCCGCCGGTGCCGGCGTTGAAGGTCCGCCCCACGACCGCCTCGGCGGGCGCGGTGCCGACGGCGAGGAAGGCGCGGGCGGTGTCCTTGACGTACAGGAAGTCGCGGGTGGGACGGAGGTCCCCGAGGGTGATGGTCCGCTCCCCGGCCGCGACCTGGCCGATGACGGTCGGGATGACCGCGCGCATCGACTGGCGCGGGCCGAAGGTGTTGAAGGGGCGCAGGGTGACGACCGGGGTGCCGAAGCTCGCGTGGTAGCTGTCGGCGAGCCGGTCGCCGCCGGCCTTCGACGCGGCGTACGGGGACTGGGTGCTGATGGGGTGGTCCTCGGTGATCGGCACGGTCTGCGCGGTGCCGTACGTCTCGCTCGTCGAGGTGTGCACCAGGCGCGGGGTGCCCTGCCTGCGCACCGCTTCGAGGACGTTGAGGGTGCCCGTCACATTGGTGTCCACGTAACTGTGCGGGGCCTGGTAGGAGTACGGGATCGCGATGAGGGCGGCCAGGTGGTAGACGGCCTCGGCGCCTTCGATCAGCTGGTTGACCGAGCCCGGGTCGCGGACGTCGCCGAGGACGATCTCGACCTGGTCGAGGGTCTCGGCGGACAGGGTCTCCAGCCATCCGTAGGAGGAGAAGGAGTTGTACTGCGCCATCGCGCGGACCCGGTGGCCGGCCGCCACGAGCGCCTCGGTGAGATGGGAGCCGATGAAGCCCTCGGCGCCGGTGACGGCGACGAGAGACGGTGCTGGTGCGGTCACGGGGACGCTCCTCATGAGGTGGAGGGGTGGGAAGGCGAGCGGTTCAGCGGTGGGCGGTGGGCCTGCCTAGGATCCGGCAGGCCAGGTACAGGAGGACGAGGGCCGCGACGGTCCGGCAGAGCGGCTGGGCGAGCCCGGCGGTGAACCCGGCGGCGGGGGCGGCGGCCTCCGCGGCGGCCGTCGTCAGGCAGACCGCCGCCGGCGGCCAGGCCACGCCGAACGCCTGGAGCAGCAGCGCGGTCCACAGGACCGCCCCGAGCCCGAGCAGCGGGGCGGCGCCCGTCCCGGTGAGCAGGGCGCCGGCCGCCAGCACGGCGACGTACGCGCCCAGGCACAGCACGAGGGCCCGGCCGGCCCGCAGGGCGAAGCCCCGCGGCTCGGTGCTGGCGCGCAGGGCGGCGACGGCGAGCCCTCGGTAGCGGTAGAGCAGCCACTCGGCGAAGCCCATGCTGAGGGTCAGGACGACCACCGCGTACGGGTCCGCCGCCCCCGTGAGCATCGCGAGCACCCCGGCGGCGAGGCCGAACAGCCCGTACGGCAGGGACGCCGACAGCCCCGGCGCGGCGCCCGCCGGAACGGGGCCCGGCGCCCGTACCCCGTGGGCGGCCGCGAGCATCGCCAGGAACACGGTGGCGAGCAGCGCGGCCACCGCCACGGCGGCCGGCGGCCGCCACCACAGCGTGGCGGCGGCGCCCGCGGCGACGGGCAGCAGCGCCAGCAGCAGCGTCCGTTCGCGGCCGAGGACCAGCAGCACGGTGGCCGCGCCCAGGTAGCAGGACTGCCCGGCGGCGAAGGCCCCGGCCTCCCCCGGCCCGGCCAGGACCAGGCCCGTCGCCGAGGCCGCCAGCGCCCCTGCGGGAGCGCCGAGCCGCAGCGTGCGGTGCGCCGCGCCCGCGCCGGCGGCGAGCCGCAGATGGGCGCGGTGACTGAGCGCCTGGTTCCACGCCCAGGCCACGAGACCGGCGGCGACCAGCCCGGTGACGGCCCGCGCGCCCTCCAGCAGCCCGGAGCCCAGCACGTAGGCGAGTCCGGGGAGCGCGAAGACCAGCCCGCGCACGGCGCACCGCAGGGGGTCGGGGCGCCAGGGGTCGGCGGCCGGCGGCGGTTCCGGGTAGTGCCGGGGCACCCGCGCGTACAGGTCGGCGGCCAGCGTGAACAGACCGGGACGGCCGTAGCGCGTACTGATCTGATCCCCCGTCAGTCCGTCCGACTCCAGCAGCGCGGCGACCTCGTACGGATGGACGGCGGCGGACACCGGCTCCATCAGCCGCTCGGCGAGTTCGTCGATCGGATCGGCGGCCCAGCTCGGCCGCCCCCGGTTCCCCTTCCGCTGCCGGGGCAGGGCGGGCAGGCTGCCGCCCTCGCCCGGCAGCAGGCGCAGCGGGCCGCTCACCCGAAGGCCCCGGCAGGCCGGTCGTCCCGCCACCCGGGCAGATCCGCGCCGTCGGCCGCCCGCCCGGCCGCCAGTTCGGTGTAGACGGAGCGGAAGGTGTCGATGGTCTGCCGGAGCGTGAACTGCTCGATGACCCGCAGCCGCGCGCCCTGCCCCATGGCGGCCCTGCGCTCCGGGTCGCGGAGCAGTTCCAGGGCCGCGCGGGCCATGGCCTCCGGTTCCCTCGGCGGCACGACGAGACCGGTGTCGCCGACGGCCTCCCGTACGCCGCCGACATCGGTGGAGACGGTGGCCCGGCCGCACGACATGGCCTCGATGAGCGTGAACGGGAAACCCTCGCTGATGCTGGACAGCATCACGGCGTTGCCCGCCGCGTAGGCGTCGCGTATGTCCTCGACCCGGCCCTCGAAGACGACGGCGTCCGCGTGCCCCAGCTCCGCCGCGAGCGCTTCGCAGCGTTCCCGGTACGCCTCGCCGCCGCGCGGAGTGCCGCCGAAGAGCCGCAGCCGGGCGTCCGGCATCTCGGCCCTGACCAGGGCGAAGGCCCTGATGAGCGTCTCCAGGTCCTTGATCGGGTCGACCCGCCCGGCCCAGCTGAGGGTGGGGGTCTCCGGCTCCGGCCCGGCGGCCGGGAAGGCGGCCGGGTCGACGCCGTTGTAGACGGTGCGTATCAACTCCGGGGCGGCGCCGCCCTGTTCCTCCCACAGCCGGTTGTAACGGTTGCCCGGCGTGATCAGGTCCGCCGTGCGGTACGTCTCCTCGGCGAGCAGCCGGAAGAAGCCGAGGAGCAGTGCCTTGACCGGCCACCGGTAGGGGCCCGTGCGGTAGCCGAGGTAGCGCTCGCGCAGGTAGACGCCGTGCTCGGTGAGCAGCAGCGGTACGCCGTGCAGCCTCCGCCCGACGAGCCCGGGCAGTACCGCGAGCCCTCCGCTCACCGCGTGGGACACGCCGTGCTCGGGCGGCGCGGCGGTGAGCGGGCGCAGCGCGTGTTCCAGCAGGTCGGTGGCGGTCAGGGCGTCGTGCAGGGTCGGCCGGGCCGCGTGCACCGGCAGGCCGGGCCGGCCCCAGACGGCGGCCAGGACGCCGACGGCCTGGTCCGTGCGCAGGGCGGGCGCGAGCTCCCCGTCCCTGGCCGAACGGGCCAGTTCGTGCAGCGCGGGCCCGAACTGGTCCTCGGCGGCGGGGTCGAGGAGCGCCGTCAGGAAGCGTTCGTACGTTGCCATCAGCTGCCTGCGGCGACGGCCGCGCGGGGCCCTGCCGACCGGGTCCGGGCCCCACATCGGGACGGTGACGGGCGGCGCGACATGGGACGGCAGCTCCCAGGCGAGCGGTTCCCGGCCGGTGCCGGTCACCGCGATCACCCGGAAGTCGAAGTCGGGCATGCCCTGGACGAGCTGGTCGCACCACACGCTGACGCCGCCGTGGCTGTGCGGGTAGGTGCCTTCGGTGAGGAGGGTGACCCGGGCCCCGCCGGACGGCGGCACGCGGAGTAAATCGGGCATGACGAGACGTTCCCCCGTGGAGATGCGGCGTTGTGCCGGCCAGGCCGGCCGGAGTGGTGCGGCGGACGGGCGCGGGTCAGCCCGTGACGCCGTACGGGACTCGCTTGCGCACCCCGGCCGGCACCGGCAGGCGCGGGGCGGCGGCCCCCACCGGGTCGGCCCGGTCCGCCGAGGCGGCCGTGGCGGTGGCGCCGGCGGGCAGGGTGAGCGTCACCCGGTCCTGGAGGAGTCCGGGCGAGGCCCAGCCGGAGAGCGACCCGGCGTACGGGCTGCCGAACGCCTCGGTGCCGAGCAGCATGTTCCGCCGGGTGCCGGCGGGCATCGTGGCGCTCGCGCGGACACCGGCGGGCGCGCGAACGGTGACGGTGTCGCCGACGCGGTACGCCGTCACCTGCCCGGCCCTGACGGCGGTGTTCCAGGCGGCCCGGTCGCGCAGTTCCGCGCCGATCTGCTGCTGACGCAGGTTGACCAGCGGGGTGTTGGCGGCGTACAGCCCGGCGTAGTCGTCGATGATGCGGTTGAGCACCGGGTAGGCGATGCGGTCCTCGGCGAGGTTGGACTGGTGGATGAAGTGCGGCCGGGGGTCGTTGGCGAGGGCGTGGCCGAGGCCGATGCGGACCTCCAGCGGCACGATGTAGTCGGTGTAACCGGTGACCGTGTCGAGCGGCTCCTCCAGGCACGTGGTGCCGGCGGCGCTCTCGCAGATGCCGCTGCCGCCGTCGGAGGCCCGGGTGTAGATCCAGTTGTACTCGTCGATCTGCTCGGTGGCGCGGCCCGCGTTGTAGAACACGTTCATGGGGTGGCGGGGCACGGTGAGGGCCCGGCCGACCTTCCGCTGGGCGCGGTCACGGGAGTTGTCGGATCCGAGCCAGGTGACGGCGTTGTCGGCGAGGGCGGGGCCGAGGTGGGGGTTGTCGTCGGGCTGTTGCGGCAGGACCTTCAGTCCCGAGTGCTCCCCGGTCACCAGCTCGCTGTTCTCCAGGGGCAGTCCGGCGCGCTGCCCCCAGGCGCGGTTTTCACTGATCTGGGAGGAGATCTCCGCACGGGTGACGTACTTGGTGCTTCCGTCGGGGTTCTTGGCACAGACCCAGGGGACGACCGTGACGTCCTGGACGCAGCCGAGGAAGGGGTGGTTGTAGGTGTGGTTGATCCACCGGTAGGCGTTCTTGTCGGCGGTCAGCCGCTGCGCCAGCGGGTCGGTGCCGCCGTGCTCCTCCTTGTAGAGCTCGCTGCCGCCGCCGTTGTACGCCATGTCCAGGGTGAAACCCTTGGCTGCGGACCACTCGGCCGCGTACTGCGCGTCGGCGGCCGTCATACGGATCGGGTCGGGCTCACCGCCCTGCCCGGGGGCGCAGTCCACGTCGCCCGGGGTGCAGTTGAGCTCGGTGTCCCAGCGGTCGTCCGCGGCGAAGACGTCGTCGACGTGGACCGCGAAGTAGTTGCGGGACGCGCCCAGCCGCACGCCCTGGGTCATCCAGTCCACAATGCCGCGGGCGAGCAGTCGGAACTGCTGCTGGTACTGGTTGTAGACGAAGCCGACGACCAGTTCGCGGCGGCCGTCGTGGCGGTACTCACCGACGATCGAACCCCGCTCCGATGTGCCGGGCAGTGGCGCCTCGACGTAACTGGTGAAGTCCGCCCCCGGCAGGGGCTTCGCGACATACCCGTAACTCTCGCTGACCGACGGCGAGTTGTCCTCGAAGGGGATGCCGCCGTCGAGGTAACCGAAGGGACCCGCGGCGCCGGCCGCGGTCACCTCGGCGCGCACGCCGTCCAGCGAACCGCTGTAGCCGCCGTTGGCCGGGTAGTCGAGTCCGACCTCGGGCCGGGCGTAGGTGTAGGCGTTGACCTGCGGAACGGCGAAGGCCTTCTCGTACGAGACGAGCGCCTCCATTTCCGCCGAACCGGCCCCGAACGGATTGTCGTTGGGAAGCACCACCGCCTGGTATTTGGCGCGTGGCCGGCCGTCGAGCGTGTCGGAGAGGAAGCCGTTGTCGATCGTCGGGCGGTCCTGGCGAGTCAGGTCGACGATCGTGTACGGAGTTCCCGCGCCGTCGAGTTCGGCGGCAATCGCGGCGGTGGCAGGACCTCCGTCGCCGACCACGAGGACACTCAGGTCAATGCGGGGCGCCGCCGGGGCCGCCTCAGCCGCGTTCGCCGGCGCGAAGAGCGTCAGTACGAGCGCGGCGGACAGCGTGGATCTCGCGGCCCATCGGACCGTACGGCTTGTGAAGTACATGGGTCCCTCCCCCAGAAGGGCATGCCGGTGGTGCGACCGGCATGCCCTGCCCCCCCCGGCGAGACGGGCGTTCGGCCAGCCGCCGCCTGTGTCCCGCTCTGTCGGATCACATAGTGGGGCCAGGCATGGAGGTTCCGTGAGGGCGTCGTGAAACCTGGCGAGAAACAAACCCGTCCCGCATACCTTCCGGCCCGATCGACCGCCCTTCCGGCAACGCGCGCAGAGCCCCCAGCGGCAGAGGTTCCGCTTCTCCGCCACAGCTCAGAGGTGTTGAAAGCGTCTGCCGCACCGGCCGGCACTCTCCTGTGGTCCAGTCCGCAGAAACTTTTCAGAAGTCGGCCACCGATTTCAGCCAGCCCGGACGCCGGAACCGGCTCGGCACCGGGCCAGACCCGCCCCGTCGGCCGTCGGCCGTCGGCCGTCGGCCGTCGGCCGCAGGAACATCTCGCGGTCGCGGTCGCCCTGCAGACGGCGCCCGTCACGGTGCTCGGCCTGAGCGAAGACGCGTCCCGGGCACTGGTCACCCTGGAACAGGCTGCGCCCGCCGCGCCGCGCGCAGCCATGGGGGCGGTTCGCCTGACCAGGCCGCACAACCACGGGGAGTCCCTGGCACCGCCCATCGCCCCGTCGGCGCTCACCGCCGTGGGAACCGCGGCGCGCCACCGTCACGTACTCGTCATCGAGACCCCGCGCGCCGACGGCTCACGCCCCGCCCCCGGAGAGGACGGTTTTCTGCCCGTCCGCCGCGTCGAGCCGTACCACCTGGTCGTCCGGGCCGGCCGGTGGTGCCTGGTCGCCTACGACCTCGAAGACCGGCAGTGGCGAGTGCTCCGCGTCGGCCGGCTCCGCCCCCGCCCGATCACACAGTGCTCCAGCCCACGTGAACTCGCCCAGGCATGCCGACGCCTCGTGCACCGATGGGCCGCCATCGCGGGCACCGGGCATGCCCCTGCCCCTCCCCCATGACAAGACCCTCGCCCCAGGATCTGCAGTTGGCGGGGCTTCGGAGAGGTCGTCACCACCGTCGGCGCACGGTGGCTTTTGTACCGGTCACCAGGCTTGCCGGTGGAACGTCGTCGGCCACGACCGCGCCGGCGGCAATCACGGCGTCACGGCCGATGCTGACCCCGGGCAGGATCGTGGCACCGGCACCGATCCACACGTTCTCCGCCACGTCGATGGGCGCGCCGGTGAGGTACAGCCGCCGCTCCTCGGGATCGACCGGGTGGCCGCTGGTGATGAACGTGACCTTCGGGCCGACCATCACGCGCTCGCCGAGCCGGATGCCTGCGTAGTCCAGGAACGTGCAGTTCTGGTTGATGAACACGCGCTCGGCGAGGTCGAGGTGGAGACCGTGGTCCGTGTAGAAGGGCGGATAGACCGTGACTCTCGGCGGCAGCGGCCTGCCGAGGATCTGTTCCAGCAGTTCGGCCTTGCCCGCTTCGTCCTCGAAGGGCAGGACGTTCAGGCGGGAGGTGAGCTCGGTGACCCGCAGGACCCTCTCGGCCATGGCCTGGAACTCCGCACTGTGGATACGCATGAGACGCTCGCTGGACATGCCACGATCCTTTCTCGTGCACGGGCAACTGGACAAGCTCCAGCCGTAGGTCCGCCCGACCGCACAGCGCCGGTCCTACGCGCGGAGGGCAGGAGTACCAGAACCTCTGCATGCCGATGACGTTCATGGTGAGGTCGGCCACGTCCCACCCGCCGAACCGGAACGGTTCACCCCCGCAGTGGCGAAGGGCGCCTACGGTGAGCTGCGGGGCGGCGGACAGCGTGCGGGCGTGACGATGACGGGGAAGCGGCGGGTGCTGTACCGGCAGGGCGGCGGATTCCGGCGGATGACGGCGAAGTGGGTCCTGGTCTTCGGGGCCCTGTACCTGCTGGACGGCGGGCTGTTCCGGTCGTGGGGCGACGCTCTGGTCTGGCCGATGATCGGGATCCTGCTGTGGGTGCCGTTCGGGATAGGCGTCGTCTGGTACCCGAAAAAGGACCAGCGCGTCGAGCTGACGGCGCGTGAACTGCGTGTACGGCGCAAACGGCTGCCGATGGAGAAGGTGAACCTGCTGCACGTGGCGCGGTTGTGGCTGGAGGGGCGGTCAACCGCGGACGACCAGCCGGTGCTCGAATGGACACGGTTCGACCGGGTGGTGTGGGCGCCGCTGCGGGACGGCCGAGCGTTCGGCGTGGGGTTCCGCGACCCGGCCGCCTTCGCCAAGGTTTTCGGCGCCTTCGCGGTCGAGGCGTGCGGCGGGCCCGGCATCGTCCGCGCGAGGGCCGCAGCGGAGACCTGCCCGGAGCCGCGCCCGATGCGGCCCCGCCCCGCCGACGACCCAGGCTCCTGGCTGGACCTTCTGGACATCTTCAACTGAGAGCCGGAAACGCCGGCAGGGGCAGCGCTCCGTCAGGGAGACGGGGAACTGCACAGGGCCGGCGTTGAAGACCGACGGGCGGACCTCAGTTCTTGACGGCCTCCGCGATCTGCAGGGCGGCCTGGGCGGGCGTGAGGTGCGTGGTGTCGATGACCTCGGCCTCACTGTGCAGCCATGTGCGGGCCGCCTCGGCGTAGGGCTCGAGGTAGGTGAGACGGAACGGGGAGGGACCAAGAACCGTGTCCCCCTCGATGCGCCCGCGGAGAGTGTCCTGGTCGTCGTGGAGAACGAAGTGCCGTACCGGAATCGCATGCTGGGCAAGGCCCGAGCTGATCTCGCGCCAGTACTGCTCGACCAGGACCGTCATGGGCATCACCAGAGTGCCACCGGTGTAGTCGAGTACGCGGCGGGTGGTCTCGACCACGAGCGGCCGCCACGGCGGCCAGTCCTGGAAGTTGCCCGTCCAGGGCAGCCCCGGCTTGATGTCCATGAGTGTCTCGCCGACCTTTTCGGCATCGAACACCCGTGAATCCGGGATCAGCTGCTGCACGAGTGCACTGGCCGTCGTCTTGCCTGCGCCATGGGTGCCGTTGAGCCATACGATCATGGGACCCGACGCTAGCGCCGTATGGAGCGCAGGTGGCCTCAACCGCCAAGATCAGCCGTCGCCTGTCTCGAAAAGTCGCACCGACTGGGCATGCCGCCCAGCCGGTGACAACGAGCCTGCCCACGTGCCGGCTCACGTGCTTCGGCTCATGTGGTCGTGTGACTGAGCGTTTGTCACCGGCCGTTCGGCGCGGCCATGGGCCGGGTGACGGCCTTCGATCGATGCGGTCATGCGTCACGATGGCCGCGGAACCACTGGGTCACTTCGTCGGTGTGGGTGTCCGGTGGGAAGACCGGACAGAAGACGTGCTCGATGGCGGCGCCGCGCAGTACGAGGGTCAGGCGCCGGTACATCGTCTGGCCGTTGGCCTCGAACGCCGGGAGCATCAGCGCGTCTGCGAGCGTGAGTCGGGGTCGGAGAGCATCGGGTAGGACAGATGCAGGCGGTCCACGAGCGCCTGCTGGCAGTCGGCCCGGTCCGAGGACAGGGCAAGGACGCGATCGACGCCTTCGGCCCGCAGTGCATCCAGGTTGTCGGACCCGGCGGCCGTCCTGCAGTCCTGGCTCGACTCCCCCGCAGCCGATGGGATCCTCTCCCGCCACGAACCCGAGGTCGCCCTGAAGATCCTGCTCGACCACTGCGGGCGCAACACCGGCCGGTGCGCCCGCCCGAGTACGGACATCCTGAACCGGCTGCTTCGCGAATCACGCGGTCCGCTCCCACCGCGGGACGACCATGGCGGGGCCGGTGCGCTCTCCACGGGCCCGGCGCAGGGCGGTGGCCGACTCCGGCCTCGGCCGTCCGTCCAGCCCCGTGTGCCGCCCCGGTCGACCACATCCCCCACTGGTCGGCATGGCGATGCGGACGCCACACCAAGCCCGCCTCAGCCACTCCAGACGACGCGGACACATACCACCGCAGGACAACAGACCCTCACCACAAAGGCCGTTGCAGTGCTGGGCCGCAGGTCTGACATCACCTCGGAACGCCATCGCGTCAGCGTCGGCCCGGTCAGGGACGACGCCGGGCGCCGCCCGCAATCGCTGACGCGGCCTGGTCACCGCACGGCGGGCGCATTGGCATGGACCTGCTCATGATCCTCCGTTAGGGTCCTGTCCGCAGGCCGTGAGAGCGCTCTCAGCTCTCTGTTCCGCAGTCCCTCACATCGCTGGATCCCAGAAGGGCCAACAGCCTTGAGACGATCGACAGCCATACGTACCGGACTCACCACCCTGCTCCTCATCGGCACCTCTGCCACGACGAACGGCAGCCCGGCCACGGCCGCGCCCCCCACGCCCCCGGCCGCGCTCTCCGAGGCCCCCGCCTCACCCGCGCTGCTCTCCGCCCTCCAGCGCGACCTCGGCCTGAGCAGGAGCCAGGCCGTCGCCAGGCTCGACGCCGAGAAGAAGGCCACCGCCCTCGAGAGCAGGGCCCGGCGCGCGGCGGGCCAGGCGTACGCGGGTGCGTGGTTCGACGCCGACGCCGGGAAGTTGACCGTGGCCGTCACCGGCGCCCGGTCCGCCGAGGCCGTACGCGCGACCGGCGCGACGGCGAAGGTCGTGACGTACAGCGCGAGCCGGCTCGACGCCGCCAAGAAGAGGATCGACGCCCTCTCCGCCCCGGCGGGCGTGGCCAGCTGGCGGGTCGACCCCGCCGACAACCGTGTCGTTGTCGACGTGATCGCCGGCCGTGCGGCGGACAACGATGTCCGCGCCTTCGTCGACCGGGCCCGTGAGGCCGGCCCGGTGGCCGTGCGGAAGATCGCCGAGGCTCCCCGCACCACCGCGGCCGGAACCGTCGGCGGCGACCCGTACTACACCGGCAACGTGCGGTGCTCCATCGGGTTCTCCGTCCACGGGGGCTTCGTCACCGCGGGCCACTGCGGCAGGACGGGAGCCGCGGTGTACGGCTGGGACCGGTCCTACATCGGCAACTTCCAGGGGTCGAGCTTCCCGGGCAACGACTACGCCTGGGTCAACGTCGGCAGCGGCTGGTGGACCGTGCCGGTGGTCCTCGGCTGGGGCACCGTCCCCGACCGCCTGGTCCGCGGGTCCAACGAGGCGCCCGTGGGAGCGTCCGTCTGCCGGTCCGGCTCCACCACGCGCTGGCACTGCGGCGTCGTCCAGGGCAAGAACATCACGGTGAACTATGCCCAGGGCGCGGTCTACGCGATGACCGGGACGAGCGTCTGCGTCGAGGGCGGCGACTCCGGAGGCGCCTACATCAGCGGTGACCAGGCCCAGGGCATCACCTCCGGTGGATCCGGCAACTGCACCACCGGAGGCCAGTCCTTCTACCAGCCCATCAACCCCGTGCTGAGCCGATACGGACTCACCCTGCACACCGCCTGACGTGCGGACGGGTGGAGCCGTCGCCAGTGGGGCGCGGCTCCACCCACCCGCGCCTGGCCACGTTTCGGCCGGCTGGTGCCGGCCGCTGATGTCACCTGCCGGCTGTCGAGCACCTGCCCAGCGGCGCCGCACCGAAGCCGGTCTGGCTGTGGCTGAGCCCGGCGGTGGAATCCCGCCAGTCGGCCCGGACCCTTACGTGGCACCCGCACCACGCGCCGCCTCCTCGCCGAAGCAGTCCGCCCGGTTCGCCTCGTACGCCGGCCCGTTGCGTTCCGGCCATCCCCCACCGGGGCGGCGTTGACGGTGGGACGAACGAGTGTTTGCCTGGTGCGTACGGTCCTCCTCCGAGGGGCCGTACGCACCGGACACCGTGACCACCGCGGGGTAGGTACACATGCTCGTCGCGCACTTCTCCAACGAATACCCGCCCGAGACCACAGGTGGTCTCGGGACGTACATGGAGGCCCTGATCACCCATCAGCGGGACCAGGGGGACGACGTCGACCTCTTCTACCTCGGCCCGTCACCGCTGAGGACGAGATCCGTGCACCTGCCTGCCTTCGACGGGGACCAACTGCGGACCTATGCCTCCGGGGAACTTGCGCGCCGCTCGGGTGGGCGCCGCTACGACGTCGTCGTGTGCCATGACTGGCCCGGAATCGTCGTCTCACAGGAGCTGTGGAAGAAGGGTGTGCCGTTGGTTTACACCTGCCACCTGCCCCTGACGTGGGACATCGGTGAATTCGACGATGTCCCGTGCGCGTTCTCGCGGGAGATGGAGTTCTCCGCCCTGGCGCACGCCGACGCGGTGGTCGCGGTGAGCGCCTCGGTGGCCGGGGACCTCACCACGCGTTTCCCCTTCACCGCCGGGAAAACGCACGTGATTCACCACGGTACGGACACCGGCTTCTTCCGCCCGCCGGCCGGCCGCTCGGTGCGCGAACCCGAGACCGTCGCGTACATCGGACGCTTCTACGAGCAGAAGGGCTTCGACCTGCTGCCCGAGATCTTCGCCGCCGTACGGACGGGCCGGCCCGGGGTCCGTTTCGAGATCATGGGCGTGGGCGAGCTGGAGGCCCCCGTGCGCCGGCGGCTACGGGAGCTGGACCTCCATGACCGTGTCACCTGGCACCCGTTCTCGGCCCTGGACACGGTACGCGCCCTGTACCAAAGGGCCTCGGTGGTCCTCATGCCCTCGCGCCTCGAACCCTTCGGGCTGGTCGCCATCGAGGCGATGGCGTGTGGAGCCCCACTCGTCGCGGCGGACACCGGTGGGCTGGGCGAGATCGTCCGGGATGGGGAGACGGGGCTGCTGGCCGCCCCTGGAGACGCCGCCGCGGCGGCGGAGCGTGTCATCGGGCTCCTCGCGGAACCGAGGCTGGCGGCGCGCATCTCCGCGGCCGCGCGCGCCGCGGTCGTCCGGGACTTCGACCAGAGCCTCAACTACGACAGATCCCGCGATCTCTACAAACGACTGGCCGGTGACGGGCCGTCGACGTGACGGCCCGGCGGACCCGCGCCCGGGCGGCCGCCTCGGCGGCTGCGAGCCGATGCGGCCGACCAGGGGCACGGTGGCCGGCTTCGCCCCTGGCGGGAGGGTGAGTATGCGGGTGGCTGCCGTGGGCGCCGGACGGATGGCCGCCGTCCGTACGCAGGCCCTCGCCGGTGACGAGGGGGCCGAGATCTGCGGCGTCGCTTCGCGCCGCCCGGAGCGCGCGAAGGTGTTCGCCGCGCGATTCGATGCCGGGTCCGGTTCCGACCGCTGCCAGGAGCTGAGGGCGACCGCTCCTGACGCCGTACGCGTAGAGGCACCCCACCGGGTCCAGGACGACGTGGTGCGGTGGGCCCTGGAGAACGGCCTGCACGTACGGGTGGGCGGTTGCCTCGCCGCGGACGCCGCGACGGCCGGCTACGTCGAACCCGCCGCCCTTCCGGCCTGGAGTGTACGCATCCCCGGCTCGGCGGGGAGCCTCGACATGATGCCGGGCGATGACGGCCCCGGGCATCTGCCGCGCTTCCCCCGGCAGGGCGCCCCGCGCCCCCACCCCTTCGAGAACGACACCGCGTTCCACGAGCAGGCCCGAGCCTTCGTGGGCGCCGTCAGGGTGCAGGACACCGTGCCGAACCCTCCCGAGGACGCGGTTCCCGACCCGCACCTGTGTGAACTCATCACCGACTCGGCCGCCCGCGCGGGCACCCCCTCATGGCCCGTCCGCAGTGCCGGACGCGCGGACCGTCGAGGCCCCGCGCGTCCGGCACCGGCACCGGCACCGGCACCTCGACCGTCAGGAGCACTCCATGGCCGCATCGTGGGGCTCGGCCCCAGACATGACGACAGCACCCGCGCACCGCCTTCGCCGACGTGTGGTGGTGACCGGAGCCGGCGGCTACCTCGGCTCCGTACTCGTACCGAAACTGCTCGCGGCAGGGCACTGCGTCACCGCCGTGGACACCTTCTACTTCGGCAGGCAGACCCTGGAGGGGAGTGAAGACCACCCCCGTCTGCGAGTGGTGGTGCAGGACGTGCGGAACCTGTCGCCCGACGTGGCGCGGGGAATCGACACGGCGATCTGCCTCGCGGCGCTGAGCAACGACCCGGCGGGCGACATCGACGAGTCGTGGACCGAGTCCATCAACGTGGACGCCACGGTCCACTTCGCCCGGATCGCGAAGGCGGCCGGAGCCAGGGCATTCCTCCTCGCCTCGTCCTGCAGCGTCTACGGCGCCAGCGACGAAGCGTCACTCCGGGAGGACGCCGAGGTCCGCCCCCTCACCGCCTACGCACGCTCGAAGGTCGCAGCCGAACGGGCCGTGGCTGCCGAGTCCGGCCCCGGCTTCACCACGGTGTCGCTGCGCATGGGCACACTCTTCGGCGTCTCGCCCCGCATGCGGTACGACCTGATGGTCAATGCCATGACCGCCTCCGCCGTGCTGCACAAGAAGGTCGGCGTCGACGGGGACGGACACCAGCGCCGGCCGCTCCTGCACGTCGCGGACGCGGCGGACGCGTACGTCCGCCTGGTGACGGACGCCGAGCGATTGCCGACGGCATCGGCCGTCTACAACCTCGTCAGCGTCAACGCGTCGGTTCGCGACGTCGCCGAGGAGGTCGTGGCCGCCGTCCCCGAAGCGGACCTGGCCACGACCGCGAAAGGCCTCGACGCGCGCGACTACGCGGCCGACCCCTCGGCACTCGGGCGCGACGCCGGGATCGCCCCGCACCGCAAACCGGCGGACGGCATACGCGAGGTCCGGGACTCGGCTGTCGCCGGCCGGCTCACCCCTGAGGAAGTCGAGAGCGCCAGCACCGTGCGGACACTGCTGGAACAGGCCAAGAGGCCGGCCGCGTACGGGGGCGAACCGGTCCGTCGCGACTTCCTGCCGCTGGCGAAGGCCGACATCGGCCCCCAGGAGGAAGCGGAGGTGCTCGACACCCTGCGGTCGGGCTGGCTCACCACCGGCCCGAAAACAGCCAGGTTCGAGTCGATGGTGGCCGAGTACGTCGGAAGCCGGCACGCCATCGCCACCAACAGCTGCACCGGCGCCCTCCACGTCGCCCTCGCCGCGATCGGCGTCACCACGGGAGACGAGGTCATCACCACCCCGATCTCCTGGCCCTCCACAGCCAACGTGATCTGGCACCTGGGCGCACGCCCGGTGTTCGTCGACGTCGAACCCGGAACCCTGAACATCGACGCGGCACTGATCGAGGGGGCCATAACTCCACGCACCAAGGCGGTCATGCCAGTGCACATGGCGGGGCAGGCCTGCGACATGGAGGCCATCGAGAGCATCGCGGCCCGGCACGGCCTGGCCGTCGTCGAGGACGCCGCCCATGCGATCGGCGCCACCCACCGGGGCACCCGCATCGGCTCGCGCGGCAACCCGACCGCATTCAGCTTCTACCCGACGAAGAACATGACGACCGCCGAGGGAGGCATGCTCGTACTGGACGACGACGACCTCGCCCGTACCGCACGGATGCTGACCCTCCACGGCATCTCCAGCGACGCGTGGAAGAGGAACAGCGCCACGGGCTCACCGCACTGGCAATTACACATGCCGGGCTTCAAATACAACATGACGGACGTCCAGGCATCCCTCGGACTGCACCAACTGCCCAAACTCGACGCCTACATCGACCGCCGCCAACACCTCTGCGCGCTCTACTCGGCGGGTCTGTCCGGCTTCGAACGCCTCACACCACTGGAGACGGCACGGCCCGACGACCGGCACGCACGGCACCTGTTCATCGTCGCCCTGGCGGAAGGCACCCCCGAAACCGAACGGGACCGGCTGCTGGACCACCTCCGCTCCGAAGGCATCGGCACCGGCGTCCACTTCCGCGGCATGCACCTCCAGCCGTTCTACCGGGACTCCCTCCCGTACGCGTACCGGGACCTCCCCGTGGCCACCTCCCTCTCCCGGCGGATCCTCTCGCTCCCGCTCTTCCCCACCATGAACGACCGCGATGTCGAGGACGTCCTCGACGCCCTGCGGAAGACGGAGGCCTGATCCGATGGAGGGGCAGCAGTGGTCGCACGGCACCATCGGGGCGCAGATCATCATCCTGACCCCTGCCGAAGAAGTGCTCCTGCAACTGCGCGACAACGACCCGCTCATCGCCTTCCCCGGCACCTGGTGCATCCCCGGCGGACACCTCGAGCCCGGCGAGGGACCGAAGGACTGCGTCATCCGCGAACTGCAGGAGGAGATGCAGCTGTCCGTGGCCCCGGGCGACGTGAAGCACCTGTTCTCACGACAGCGGACGTACGGCTTCGAGCACACCTTCTGGATCCGCAGGGACGTGGATGCCGGACAGATCAGGCTCACAGAAGGCCAAGCCGTCCGGCTGTACCCCCGGACCTCTCTGTGGGGACTGACGCTGGGGTACGAGGACCACGAGGTACTGCGCGCCTTCTTCCACGACCTCGACACCGGAGGCCTGCCATGAACGAGCCCCGCGCCGCCGCCCGACGGCATCCACGCCGTGCCGGGCCCGGCCCCGTCGGCGCGGACGTATCACTCTCCCTCGCGGTCGACCTGGCCAGGACGGCCGGTGCCCGGCTGCTCCACCTCTTCACGGACGGCGGAATCCGGCCCGTCACCAAGAGCCCCGGCCAACGCAGCAGCGCGGCGGACGTCGAGGCGGACCGGTACATCGTCGACACGATCCGAACAGCCCTGCCCGGGCACCGGATCGTCGCGGAGGAGTCCGGGGCGACCGGACCCGAGTCGGACCACACGTGGATCGTCGACCCGCTCGACGGCACCCACAACTATCTGCGCGGCCGCCCGGACTGGGGCGTCAGTATCGCCTACGCCTACCGTGGAACGGTGATGACCGGGGTGTTCCACGCCCCGACCACGGGCGCCCTGTACACCGCGGTCCGCGGCCGCGGCGCACACCGCGACGGGCACCGCCTCCAGGTGCGGCCCGCACCGCACCTCACCCAGTCCCTGGCCATCTGCTCGGCCTCCCCTCCGCCGTGGAAGGACACAGCCCGCCGCATCCTCGACGGGCTGTGGGGATCGGTTCTGGACATCAGGATCACCGGATGCGGCGCGGCGGCGCTCTGCCAGGTGGCGGAAGGATCCGCGGACGTCTTCGCCGAGGTCGACGGGGAGATGTGGGACTACGCGGCAGGCGCGCTCATCGTCCAGGAGGCCGGCGGGACACTCACCGATTACGCCGGCAAGCCGGTCACCTCACGCTCCGCCAGCGTCGTCGCGGCAGCGTCGCGGAGCTTGCACGCGCAGGTCCGCGCTGCGACGGGCGGCGAACGCGGCGCCCCTGCCGGCCTGCCGGGGGAGCTCCTGTGAACCTGCCGGCGAAAACCACGACGGACCTCACCCGTACCCGCGTCGCCGTCCTCGCCCTCTTCTTCACCAACGGGGCGCTGTTCGCCAACTGGGCACCCCGCATCCCCTCGGTCCAGGACGGCCTGGCGGTCAACGCCACGATGCTGGGCGTGGCGTTGACCGGCCTGGGAGTGGGCGGTCTCCTCTTCACCCTGACCGCCGGGACCCTCGTCGACCGGATCGGAAGCCGACGCGTACTCCTGGCCTCCACCGCCGCCCTGTGCGCCGGACTCGTACTGCCCGCCCTGGCACCCACGTGGTGGGCCCTGTGCCTCGCGCTGGTCGTTCTGGGAGCTGCCGACGCCGCGATGGACGTCTCGATGAACGCCCAGGGCGTCCTGGTGGAGCAGCGGTCCGGGCGGCCACTGCTCAACGGCTTCCACGCCTCATGGAGCGTCGGGGCGGTGGCGGGCGGACTGGTGGGTACGGCGACTGCGGCCCTGCGCGTGCCCCCGGCCGTGCACTTCCTCGCGACCGGTGCGGTCCTGGGGGCGGCGGCGCTCGTCGTACGACAGCGGCTGATCGATGACGAGGAGAGGCCGGGCGCTGCCGTGACGGGAACGAAGCGCCGGGGCGGGATCCGACGGCCCGCGCCCGCACTCCTGTTACTGGGCCTGATCGTCGTGTTCGCCGCCCAGATCGAAGACGTACCGCAGTCCTGGAGCGCCGTGTATCTCTCCGGCCTCGGGGCAGGCCCCGGAACGGCCGGCCTGGCCTTCGTGGCCTTCTCGGTCTTCATGACCGCAGGCCGCCTCGCCGGTGACCGGCTGGTCGAACGCCTCGGCCCGTCAGCGGTGGTGACGGGCGGAGGACTGCTCGTCGCGCTCGCCTTCGGGGTCGGTCTCCTCGTGGCCTCGCCGCTCGCGACGATCATCGGATTCGCGCTGGCGGGCCTCGGCGCGAGCCCGATGTTCCCGGTGGCCTTCAGCATGGTCGGCCGGCTGCCCGGAGTCCTCCCCGGCGCCGGGATCGCCACGGTGTCCCTCGTATCACGCCTCGGTTTCCTGGCGGCGCCGTTACTGGTGGGAGGCCTGGTGGGGGTCACCACTTTCCAGGTGGCCCTGTCCGTCGTCGTGGTGGCGGGGCTGGGCGCCGCGGCCCTCGCTCCTCGCCTGAGCCGCCTCCAGGCCCGGGCGGGTAATGCCTCAGCACCAGTCGATTGAATAACGGGACATCCCGCACGAACCCCATCGCCAACCATCGCCGAACACTCACGTCGATGCCCGGACCCGCCTCACTGCCGCACCGAGAACGGCAGGCGGAAGTGGCGGGCAGGTGCCATCGCCCCGTACGGGCGGCTCGGCTTCACCCTCGCCGAGTCATGGGAGGAACGGGGCCGACTGGTGTGCGTGGAGCGTGCCGTGCCAGTGGTCACGGCCACTCGTCGACGGCTGTGACCGGCACGGTTCCTCGTATCGGACGGCGAGTTCGTCATATCTCGTAACCACAGCCCGGTGTAGCCACAGCCCGGTGTAGCCACAGCCCGGTGTAGCCACAGCCCGGTGGCGCTTGAGGCGATTGGTCCCGCACTCCGCCGCGTGGCGCTCCTTGCAGTCGGTTCTGCCGAACTTCGGCGGCCGGCCGCCGCGGGAGCCGCCCTTCCTGCGACTGCGGAACCGGCCGGCCTTCCCCGGGACCGTGCGACGGGTGGATCAGAGGTCATGCGTGGGTCCACCGCCGTCGGCGGGTGGCGGCCGGGAGCTCGGCTGTCGTCAGGCTTCCCGGCCGTGGTCCTGGGACTCGCCTCCGGACGTGTCCACTCGGAGGTGTTCGGAGAGCCACGTGTGGACGGCGAGGGCGGTCGTGCGGGAATGATCCTCCAGAACGGTGAAGTGGTCACCGGGCACGGTGATCTCGGAGTGCGGCAGGCTCCATGGCTCGGCCGCCCCGATGCCGGGCAGGCGGTCTCCGGCCCGGACGAAGAGGGTGGGGGCCGTCAGTTCCGTCGGCTTCCAGCCGGCGTAGAGCTCCAGGTAGCCGGCCATCGCAGTGAGCCGGTCGGTTTCGGCCGAGGCGAACTGCGCGGAGTTGTCCAGCATGCCCGCGGTCATCGCAGAGAGCGCGGGCCTGGCGCCGCCGCTGTCGCCGAGGCCGCTGTCCTCGCTCGGGTAGGTGTCGATCAGGACGACGGCGGACGGCATCAGGCCCGTACTCTCGAGCTCTTCGGCGACCGCGTGTGCCACCCATCCGCCGGCCGAGCGCCCCAGCAGGACGAATGGCTCGTCGCCCGCACACGCGCGCACGGCGGCAGCCTGCGCCGCCACGAAGGCGCCCAGTGTGGCGGGCAGCAGTTCCTGCGGCAGGAACCCCGGGTTCGGCAGTACCGAAACCGGACGCCGGCCCTGGAGGGCCGGCCCGAAACGGGCGTACTCGTGTGGCCCCGACAGCGCGCTGAGGGCGGGGAAGCAGATCAGGCGGGGCCCGGGCCCCCCTGTCGCGAGAGTGACGGCCGAAGGGGGTGAGCCGAGGGCCTCGGCGCCCTCGAACACCTCACGGAAACGTGCTGCGATCGTCAGGAGGACCATCCCGTCCCACGCCTTGCCACGGGCGCACGCCGTACGGAAGAGCGCGGACAAGGAGTCGCCGTCCGTGCCCTTCGCGGCCGGAGCCCTTTCCGTGGCACCGTCCTGCCACCGGGGGGAGGCCCCGCCCTGGGTGCCACCGGCCGCACGGGGGCCGGTGGCACCGGGAACGGCCATGGGCCCGGGTGCTTCAGGGACCTCTTGGGACCAGCGTTCCTCCAGGTGGGCGGCGACCCCACGCGGCGTCGGGTAGTCGAACAGGAGCGTGGCGGGCAAGGCGAGTCCCGTCAGCGCTGCGAGCCGGTTGCGCAACTCGACTGCGGCCAGTGAGTCGAGGCCCAGCTCCGCCAGCGCGCGGTCCGCCTCGACCGCGGAATCCCCCGCGCCGTGACCGAGTGCCAGGGCGGCCTCCGCTCGGACCTGCGAGAGGAGCAGAGCACCGCGTTCACCCGGGGGCGTGGCGGCCAGCCGTCGGCGCAGGGAGTCCTCGCCGTCGGTGCCGGGCCCGGTGAGCGATGCGGAGGCCCTCCGTACGGGCCCTCGGCCCGGCACCCGGGAGAGCGGCACCCCAGGCGCCCCGGGGGCCCCGGGTGCCGCCGGGTCGAGACGAGCTGCGACCAGGACGGCGTCCTGTCCTTCGACGGCGGTGTCGAAGAGCGAGAGGCCCTCCTCGGTCCGCAGCGGGACGAAACCGGAACGGGCCATCCGGCGCAGGTCCGCGTCCCGGAGCGCGGCCGTCATCCCACCGCTCTGCTGCCACGGCCCCCAGGCGAGAGAAGTGCCGGGCAGCCCGAGCGCCCTGCGGTGCTGTGCCAGCGCGTCCAGGAACGAGTTCGCCGCCGCGTAGTTGCCCTGGCCACCGGAGCCGAACACCCCGGCCACCGAGGAGAACAGGGCGAACACCGCCAGGTCGCCGCCCCGGGTCAGCTCGTGCAGGGCCAGGGCCGCGTCCACCTTCGGTCGCAGCACGCGGTCCAGCCGCTCCTGTGTGAGTGCCGGGATCACGCCGTCGTCCAGGACCCCCGCGGTGTGCACCACGCCGGTCAGCGGGTGTGCCTCCGGCACGCTCGCGAGCAGGGCGGCGAGTGCCGTGCGGTCGGCGACGTCGCAGGCCGTCACCGTGACCTCCGCGCCCAGTCCGGTGAGTTCCGCGCACAGTTCGGCGGTGCCGGGCGCATCGGCTCCGCGCCGTCCCGCGAGCAGCAGGTGGCGCACCCCGTGCGCGACCACGAGGTGACGGGCGAACTCCATGCCCAGCGAACCGGAGCCCCCGGTGACCAGGACGGTGCCGTCCGGGCGCAGCCGGCGCGTCGCCCCGTTGGCCGTCGCCGTTGCCGTGTGGGACGCGCGGACCAGTCTCGGTACGTACGCGACACCGTGGCGTACGGCCGTCTGCGGCTCGGGACTCGTCAGGGCCCGCGCCAAGGCCCCTGCGGACGCGGGACGGCCGTCGACGTCGATCAGCGAGAAGCGGCCCGGGTTCTCGGTCTGTGCCGAGCGGAGCAGCCCCCACACCGGTGCGTGGACGAGGGCGGCATCGTCGTTGCGGATGCTTTTGTCCGGCTCCGCTCCGGTGGCCACGGCGCCCGAGGTGAGGACGACGAGACGTGAGCCGGCGAGCCGTTCCTCGGCGAGCCAGTCCTGTACGAGCCGCAGCGCCCAGCCGGCCGCACGGTGTGCGGCCGGCGCGCGGTCCGTTCCGTCCGCCCCGGTGAGCGGAGGGCAGGCGATCACGACGGCCGGTGCGTCGGCGGCCGCCGAGGCCGGATCCGGGTAGACCGTCGGCCGGATGCCCGCCTGCAGGAGCATGTCGTTCAGCCACGGGCCGGGCTCTCCCAGGAGCCCGTACAGGGGTGACTTCGCCGACGTCGGGACGGGGGAATCCGGCAGACGCGTCCAGTCCGGGCGGAACAGACAGTCGCTGTGCGCGCGTACGCCGCTCAACTGCTCGCGGGAGAGCGGCCGCAGGACGAGTGAGCGCACCGTGGCCACGGGGGCTCCGGCCCCGTCGGTCAGCTCCAGCCGGGCCCTGTTCCCCTCCGTCCGGGACACCCGCACCCGCAGGGTGCGGGCGCCGGACGCGTACAGCCGTACACCGCTCCAGGCGAACGGGAGCGACAACAGCGCCCCGGTTCCGCTGCCGTCGTCGCCGCCCGGGGCGGCCTGATCCAGCGTCAGGGTGTGCAGTGCCGAGTCCAGCAGGGCCGGATGCAGGGTGAACAGGCGGGCGTTTCCGTGTTCCCCCTCCGGGAGTCCGACCTCGGCGAGGAGGTCGTCGCCCAGGCGCCAGGCCGCCCGCAGGCCCTGGAAGGCCGGTCCGTAACGGAGCCCGCCGTGCGCGAGTTCCTCGTAGAGGCCGATACCCGCCTCGGTGCCGAGCGGTAGCGGGACGGCGCCCGCCGGTGGCCACGGGGACGGCGCGTCCCCGGAAGTCCGCGGTTCCGGAGGGCCGGAGTCCGCAGGGGCCAGGACTCCGGAGGCATGGCGGTTCCAGGGGCCGTCGTCGTGTCCGGGGGCGTGCGTCCGTGCGTGGAACACCACGGCCCGGCGCCCGTCCGTGTCCGCTCGCGCCACCTTGACCTGGAGTTCGACCACCTCGTCGGGGGACAGCGCAAGCGGTGCCGTCAGCGTCAGTTCCTCCAGTACGGAGGCGCCCGCCCGGTCCCCGGCGTGGATCGCCATGTCGACGAAGGCCGTCGCCGGCAGGAGCACCGTGTCCAGCACCGCGTGGTCGGCGAGCCAGGGCTGGTCGCGCAGGGACAGCCGGCCGCTCAGCAGCAGGCCGTCGTCGTCCGCCGTCGGCGTCGCCGCTCGCAGGAACGGGTGCGACGCGGCGTCGGGCTCCGCCGCGGATGCCGGCGGGTCGGCCTCCAGCCAGTACCGCTCACGCTGGAACGCGTAGGTGGGCAGTGCCGTACGCCGTGCGCCACGCCCGGCGAAGACCGCGTGCCAGTCCACGTCCACGCCGTGGGCGTGGAGCGCGGCCACCGTGGCGAGCAGCGCCCCGGCCTCCGGCCGCGGGCCGCGCAGCGTCGGGACGGCCAGAGGCGCGGAGCCGTCCGCACGGCCACCGGACGTGGTCGTCGCCGTGTTCGCCATGGCCGCCGGGCGGCCGGAGAAGCCGTCACGTGCCAGGCCCGTGAGCACACTGTCCGGGCCGAGTTCCACGAAGTGCGTGGCCCCCTGCTCCCGCAGGTACCGCACCGTGTCGGCGAAGCGGACCGGCCGGCGCACATGGTCCACCCAGTACCGGGGCGAGCAGATCTCCTCGGCGGTGGCGGGCCGGTCCGCCACCGCGGTGACGAGGGGGAGTTCCGGCGGGGAGTAGGTGATCCCCCGCGCGACCAGGCCGAAGGCGTCGAGCATGGGTTCCATGTGCGCCGAGTGGAACGCATGGCTCACCCGCAGACGGGTGGTCTCGCGTCCCTGTTCGCGCCAGTGCGCGACGACCTCCAGCACCGCGGGTTCGTCCCCGGAGACGACCACGGAGCGACCGTTCACGGCTGCGATGTCCACCCCCCGCACCCGGTCCGCTCCGCCTGCCAGATACGCGGTGACCTCGCTCTCGTCGGCCTGTACCGAGGCCATCGCCCCGCCGGCGGGCAGCGCGTCCATCAGTCGGCCCCGTGCCGCGACCAGGGTGCAGGCGTCCGTGAGGGACAGCACGCCGGCGACGTGCGCCGCCGCCAGTTCACCGACCGAGTGCCCGGCCACCATGTCGGGGCGTACGCCCCAGGACTCCAGCAGCCGGAACAGCGAGACCTCCAGAGCGAAGAGGGCGGGCTGCGCGAAGCGCGTCGTGTGCAGGGTCCCGCCCGCTCGCGAACCCTCGGCTCCCTCGACGTCCTCGGCGCCCCCGGCGGCGAACACCACGTCCCGCAGTGGCGTCGGCAGAAGCGGGTCCAGCAGTGCGCAGATCTCGTCGAAGGAACGGGCGTAGACGGGGTGGGTCCCGTACAGCTCCCGGCCCATCCCGGCCCGCTGGCTGCCCTGCCCGGTGAACATGAAGACGACCGGGCCCGCCGGGCGGGGACCGCTCGTGCTCAGGCCCGGCCGGCAGCGGCCTTCCGCCACCGCTTCGAGCGAGGCGAGCAGTTCGTCGCGGTCACCGGCCACCACCACCGCGCGATGCTCGAAATGGGAGCGGGTCGTGGCCAGGGAGAAACCGAGGTCCAGCAGGTCCGTTCCGGGGCGTTCGCTCACGTGGGCACGCAGTCGCCGGGCCTGCGCCCGCAGCCCCGAGGCGCTCCTCGCCGACACCGGGAACGGCACGGCCGCCACCGGGGCCACGGCCGCCTGGGCGACCGGGGGTCCGCTTTCCGGGCGGCCCGGGGCACCCGGCTCCTCCACGGGCGCCTGCTCGATCACCACATGCGCGTTGGTTCCGCTGATCCCGAAGGACGACACACCCGCCCGCCGGGGCCGCCCGGTCCGGGGCCAGGGCACCGGCCGGGTCAGCAGCGACACCGCGCCCGACGACCAGTCCACGCCGGGGTTCGGCTCCTCGGCGTGGAGCGTACGCGGCAGTACGCCGTGCGCCATCGCCTGGACCATTTTCATCACGGCGGCCATACCCGCCGCCGCCTGCGTATGCCCGATGTTCGACTTGACCGAGCCCAGCCACAGTGGGTGTTCCCGTGCTCCGGCCTGCCCGTATGCCTCCAGGAACGCCTCCGCCTCGATGACGTCGCCGAGCCGGGTGCCCGTGCCGTGTGCCTCCACCGCGTCGATCTCCGCGGGTCCCAGCCGCGCGTCGGCCAGAGCCTGGTGGATCACCCGTTGCTGCGCCGGTCCGTGCGGCGCGGTCAGGCCGTTGCTCGCGCCGTCCTGGTTCACCGCTGAACCGCGCACCACGGCCAGGACCGGGTAGCCGGCCCGCCGGGCCTCCGACAGCCGTGTCATCAGCAGCATTCCCGCACCCTCGGCCCACCCGGTGCCGTCCGCCGCCGCCCCGAACGCCTTGCAGCGGCCGTCGGGGGCCAGCGCGCGCTGCCTGCTGAACTCGACGAAGGAGTGAGGTGCCGACATCACTGTGGCGCCTCCGGCGAGCGCCAGCGAGCACTCGCCCCTGCGCAGGGCCTGAGCCGCCAGGTGCAGGGCCACCAGCGACGACGAGCACGCCGTGTCCACGGTGACCGCCGGCCCCTCCAGGCCCAGGGTGTAGGCGATACGGCCGGAGGCGACGCTGCCCGCGTTGCCGATGCCGAGGTAGCCCTCCACACGTTCCGGTGTGCGGGCCAGACGGCCGGCGTAGTCGCTGTACATGAGTCCGGCGTACACACCGGTGGGCGTGGAGCGCACCGTACCGGGATCGATCCCCGCGTGTTCGAAAGCCTCCCAGGCGACTTCCAGCAGCAACCGGTGCTGCGGGTCCATGGCCAGGGCCTCGCGGGGCGAGATCCCGAAGAAGGCCGGGTCGAAGCGGTCGACACCGGACAGGAAGCCTCCCTCACGTACGTAGGTGCGGCCGGCCCGTCCGGGATCCGGGTCGTACAGCCCGTCCACGTCCCACCCCCGGTCGGTGGGGAAGGGGGTGATGGCGTCGACACCGTCGTCGACCAGCCGCCACAGGTCCTCGGGGGACTCCACGCCGCCGGGGAAGCGGCACGCCATTCCCACGACGACCACGGGGTCCTCGTCCGTACCGGTCCCTTCCGGACGGCTGGGCGTGGCAGTCGCCGTCCCGCCGGTGAGCCGCGCCCGAAGGTGTGCGGCGAGCTCGTCCGTGGTGGGGAAGTCGAAGGGCGCGGCCTCCGACAGCGGGAGACCGGTCGCCGCCGACAGGTGGTTGCACAGCACCGTCGACGTCAGCGAGTCCAGCCCCAGGTCACGGAAGGCGGTGCCCTGCTCCACCTCGTCCACGGCGCAGCCGAGCACGGCGGCGACCTCGGCCCGCACCAGAGCCGTCAGGTCCGCCGTCTCCGCCTCCGTCGGCGAGAGGGCCCCGGTCGGCAGAGGGCGCGCGGGCAGGTCGGCGAGCGCGTACCGCTTGATCTTGCCCGAAGCGGTACGCGGGATCCCGTCCACCTCGTAGAGGGCGGCGGGCACCTTGAAGGGTGAGAGGTGTTTCCGGCAGGCGGCGAGAATGTCCCTCCTGTCGAGGACACCGGCGTTCGCCGGGACCAGGTAGGCGACCGGGACCTCACCGAGTACGCCGTCCGGGAAGCCGGCCACGGCGGCGTCCCTGATTCCCGGCAGCGCCAGCAGCACCGCCTCCACCTCGGAGGGATGGACGTTCGCCCCGGCCCGGATGATCAGCTCGCTGACCCGGCCCGTGAGGGTGAGTTCACCGTCGGTGCCGATCCGGGCCAGGTCACCGGTGCGGTACCACCCGTCGCGCAGGACCTCGGTGGTGTCGTCGGGCCGCTGGTGGTACCCGGTCATGACGCCGGGCCCGGAGACCCACAACTCGCCCTCGTCCGAGGCTTCGGTGCCGCTGCCGTCACCGATACGCGCCCGCATGCCCGGCAGCACACGGCCGCAGGAGCCGGCCACCCGGGCGGTACCCGGTGCCGTCATGGTGACGGGCCCCGCCTCGGTGCTTCCGTAATGATCGAGGAACGGGACCCGGCAGGCTTCTTCGAAGGCCCGCTGGAAAGCGGGAGACGCGGCCGCGCCTCCGCTGACGCAGCCACGCAGCGCGGGTGCCCCCAGCCCGTCGGCCCCCACGGCGTCGAGGAGTTTGCCGTACGTCGCCGGTACACCGGCCAGCAGCGTGAAGGGCTCGTCGGTCCGGCGTAATTCACCCAGCACGTCCGCCACGGAGAACCGCGGCAGGAGCATGGCGGACGCTCCGGTCACGGTCACTCCGAGGACGCACAGGAGCTGCCCCATGGCATGGTGGAGTGGGAGGGGCCAGAGCAGGCGGTCGTCCGCCGACAGGCCGAGGACGGTGACGAAACCGGACGCCACCGACGACAGCCGGCTGCGCTGGGTGGACAGCACCCCCTTGGGCAGGCCGGTCGACCCGGAGGTGTAGAGGAGCCAGGCCACCTCGTCGAGCCCGAGATCGTCCGGAGCCGGCACGGGCGGCTCGGTGGCGGCCAGGGTCGCGTAACGGAACATGCCCGCTTCGTCGGCCGGGTCGCCGCTCGCCCCCGCAGGGGATCCGCCTCGCGTCCCGGCATCCTGGTCCTGCTCCTGGTCCTGGTCCTCGACGAGCACCACGCTCAGCCGGGGGCGCTCCGGCAGCAACGGCAGCAACCGGCCCAGGGAGGACCGGTCGGTGAAGACGACCCGGGCCTCGCTGTCGTCCAGCAGGTGTGCCAACTCGGCGGTGGTGCTCCGCGGGTCCATCAGCACACCGACCGCACCCGCCCTGACCACGGCGAGGACGCTCTCGACGGCCTCCACACGACTGCCCAGGAGGATCGCCGCTCGCTCCCCGTGCCGCAGAGCGAGGCTGACGAGGTGCCCCGCCAGCCGGCCTGTCCGCAGTTCCAGCTCCTCATAGGTGACACGGGAACGGCCGTCCTGGAAGGCGGTCTTGGTACCGAGACGCCGGGCATGCTCCCGGAGCAGATCCGGCAGAGGACGGAGGGCGGCCATGTGCGTTGTCACCAGGACGAACACTTCCTATGGGGGCGGGAGTTGCCGGTTGTCACGATAGACGACCGGCCTGCCGGGCCGGGGAGCGGCGCCCGGCGAAACCTGCAACAGGCCTGTCTGCGCGGTGGGTTGTCGAGCCCTGCGGTCGGACCCGCCTGCGAGGGCGTCCCCCCTCGGATCGCTCCCGCCGAAGGTGACGGCTGGAGCGGGGCAGGCGGCGGACCGTCGAACGGCTCAAGGAAGCGTCCCCTGCCCGGCAGGACCGGCTCCCGGCCGACCGGGCCCGCGCAAGGGCGCCTCCGGCGTCCCCACGGTCGTCCACGGCACCGAGGACCGGTGCGGCACCGGGCCCAGGCGGTCAGGGAGGAATGGACGCCGCTGAAGGCGACCGGGCGGCCGCCCGCCCACACGGCCCGCCTTGCGCGGGGCACGGCACGTGTCATGGGTCCACAAGGCGGTGAAGGCATCAGACATGCCGTGATCCTGTGCACGAGGACTGACAGCCTTCCGCGGGACAGTCCATGGCGGAGTACGACTTCCGCTTCCGCGCCGACGGACCCCGTGAACCGCATCCCCCGTCACCGCGACCAAGTGCCAGGGGCGACACGCCGCACGGGCGCTCTGGGAGCTCTGGGAGCTCTGGGAGTTCGGCAGCAGTTGCTCTCCGTCGTGGGTGACTGGTCTGGCGAGCAGGCGGGCCAGACGATCCCGTGCCGGTGCCGGAGACAGCGGGCGAGCGGGGCCTACGCGGCGAGCGCGGCGGGCTCGCCCAGATGGGAGGCGGCTGTCCGCCACGCGGTGGTCACCGCGGTGCGGGCCCGCGCTGTCTGGGCGGCGCGGCCGCCGGTCAGTTCAAGCGGCGCGCCCACGTGCACGTGAAGGTCCGGTCGGCGCAGAGGCGCTGTGACCAGGCCGGCGAGCTGCTTGGCGGTGCTGCCCGAGGTGACCCGGCGGGCGCCGGCCTGGCCCACGGGTACGACGGGGGCGCCGGTGCGCTCGGCGAGCCGGGCCAGGCCACTGCGGAAGGTCCCGGGGGCCGCTTCCGCGACGTCCTTGCGGCGGGGCAGACCGCCTTCGGCGTAGATGAGGACCAGCCGCCCCTGCCCCAGGGCTTCTGCCGCGGCGTCCAGCGCGGCCGCGGCGCGCCGGTCTCCGCGGAAGACGGGAATGTGTCCTTCGCGGGCGAGCGCGCGTCCCAGCAGCGGGACGCGCCATAGTCCTGCCGCAGCCATGACGACCGGCTCGGCGCCCAGGCGGTGGAGGGCGGCGACCACGACGGCGGGGTCGGCGAGGGAAGTGTGGTTGGCGGCGATGATGCTGCCCGGCGCGAGTTCGGTGCCGGGGTCGGTGGTCACCGACAGGCGGCCGACGGCAGGCACCAGGATGTCGGCGATGCGGCTGAGCATGAACGGGCTCCTGGTCTCGACGATGCTGAGTTCATCGTCGAGGACAGGCGTCGACCGGACATGAGTCGTCCTACTCATCTTCTCGGCTTCTGACCGGTTCTGCTGACCTTGTACCTGATGATCTGTGGGAATATGTGACCCCGCTGTTGCCTGCTCGTCCGCCTCGGCGGCGTGGGTACCCCGGGCGGTTGCCCGTGGATGACCGTGCTGCGTTGCGGAGCATCGTTTACGTGCTGTGCAAGAGCGTGAGTCGACGGGCTGTTCCGGCTGAACAGGTTGGCTGCAGCGGAGTGTCGGCCTGGCGGCGTTTCCGGGACTGCGGGCCCTTCTGCTTGTAACGGTCCGACTGGGGTAATCGAATTATTTCGTGTCCGGATGAAGGAGAGACATGGACGACACCGCCGATCCCGGCGCGGCAGATATCCCCATGCCCGGGCACCCGGCGCTGTCGGACACCCTGTCGGACAAAACTCTGGAAAACATGGCGGCGTCCGCCATCGTGGTCGATGACGACGGCCTCATCCTCGCGGCCAACAGCACAGCCCAGAGCTTGCTGGGCAGAGGTGCCGCGGAACTCGTCGGTCAGGACTTCCACGACCTGCTGCACCGGGACAAGCACGGACACTCCATGCCGCGCTCCCGCTGCCCGATAAGGAAGGCACTCCTCACAAGGGACACCAGGCACGGCGATGCCGAGTGGTTCGCCCGCGGGGACGGCCCTCTCGTCCAGTTGTCCTGGCTGGTCACGCCCTACACCTCCGATCTGGGCGTGACGGGTGCGCTGGTTCTGTTGTACGAGCTGCACCAGGAGGACGTGCACCAGGGCGAGGACGAGTGCTCCGCACCGCTGACGGAACTGGATCGCCTGGCCCTGCTGGCCGAAACGACCACGCAGCTCACGTCCACCCTGGACGTCGACGAGGCACTGCACCGGCTGGCGGCCCTGACCGTGCCCCGGCTGGCGGACTGGGCGGTGTTCGACCTTCTCACCGAACGCGACGAAGTACGGCGTGTCCTGGTGATGCAGCACAAAGACGGCATTCGGGTCGAGCGCGATGACCTGCAAGGCCCGATGCCTCCCGTACCGGAAGAGTCCCCGATGCCTCTGTCGCGGGCTCTGCGCGGCGCCGCCTCCACCCTCGTCGACCTCGCCACCTACCAGGGCCCGCCCGATTCGGGCATCGCGGTCGAGCAGCAGCGCTTGTTCACCGAGACGGGCATGCACTCCGCTGTTATCGCGCCCATCCGAGGTCTGCGCGACGTACTCGGCGCCCTGACCCTGGGCCGCGCCCAGCGTCATGACGCCTTCACCCCTGCCGACCTGCCGCTGCTGGAGGACCTCACCCGCCGGGCAGGCCTGGCGCTGGACAACGCGCGCCTGTACCAGCGCCAGCGCAAAGTCGCCGAGACCATGCAACGCCACCTGCTGCCCCAGCTCCCCGTCCTGCCCGAGCTCGAGATGACCGCGCGGTACGTACCCGCTCCGGACGCCTCCTCCGTGGGGGGTGACTGGTACGACGCCTTCGCTCTGCCCTCCCATGCCCATGCCCATGCCCTGGCCATCGGCGATGTCGTCGGGCACGATCTCGACGCCGCAGCCGGTATGGCGCAGGTCCGCAACATGCTGCGCGCCTTCGCCTGGTCCCATCCGGAGGCTGCCCCCAGTGCCGTCGTCACACGGCTCGACGAGGCCGTGATGCACATTGCCGAGGTGCCCATGGCGACCATGGTCCTCGCCAGGCTCACACTCGGTGACGACGCGCTGTGGCGCCTGCGCTGGACGAACGCCGGCCACCCGCCGCCCCTGCTCGTCACCCACGACGGTCAGACCCACTACCTCGACGAAGCTCACGGCATACTGCTCGGGACCGGAGTGACCAGACCGCGCCCCGACGCCGTCACTGTCCTGCCACCTCGGGCCACGCTCCTGCTCTACACCGACGGACTGGTCGAGTCCCCGAAACACTCCATAGACCATGGGCTGAACCGGCTGCGCCGACACGCGGCCTCCCTCGCGCACCGCCCCCTGGACTCCTTCTGCGACTCCCTGCTGGACGAGGTCCGTCCCCACGACAACGACGACGACGTCGCCATGATCGCGCTGCGCACACCCCCCGGCAGGGGCGGCGGCGCGGGCAGCCTTGCGCGAGTGCCGTGGACGAAAGGCGACTGAGGCCGTCCGTCCGCACGCGGGATGCACCTTGGTGGGCACCCCGCTCGGAACCGGCCGAGGGTGTGGTCGTCCGGTTCGTCCCGCCGGTGCTTCCCCCTTTCGGCTGGTGGCCGCGGCGTGCTGGTGGGCTCGGACGACGGTGGAATCGATCTGGACCGGCCAGTCGATGTCTCCGGTCCTGTCGGCGCGGACCTGGACCTGCTGGAGGGCGCGGGTGAACACAACACGCCGTCGAGCGCGTAACGCCGGAAGCGGGGGCGGACCGTCTTCCACGGGCCGTGGCATTCCGGCAGGTCACGCCAGGAGACCCCGGTCCGGATGGTGCAGACCGTGCTGTTGATGACCTGCCGGTCCCCCACCCGGGACCGGCCGCCGGCTACGACAGGTCGCGAGAGGCAGTCCGCCGCGCGAAAGCCCAGAGCACAGCAGGCCGGCTCTCTCTGTCGGCGTACGGCCTCGGCTCCCCGGTCGCGTACAGGTGAACGTCCCCAGGTGCTGGTACGCGTTCGGGAGCGGTCCTCGTGTGGTCACACGATCGTCTGCGGTAGGCGGGCCGGCTCAGGAATCCGACTCGTCCCTGCCCGACTCGCCGCGTGGCCCGGAACGTATCGTGCTTCGCACGACAGTCTCCTTGAAAGCCGCCGCGGCGCGTCCTGTCAGGACAAACCTGCGCGGGCGGTCGTCGGCGTGGGTGAACTGGACCACACCGTCACGCCGGCCAAGGCTGATGTTGGTGAACATGTACCCGATCCGAACGGGTCCTGGTTCCCGGCCCGTCAGCCGAGCCGAGACGGCGTCGGCCACACCCCGGCCCATGGGCAGGGCCGACTGACAGGACATGCGGCTCGGTGCCCCGCTCACCGACACCGCTGCGGCTGCGTCGCCGACGGCGTACACCTCAGGGTGCGAGACCGAGCGCAGGGTGGCGTCGACGAGCATCCGGCCGCTCTCATCCGTGGCGAAGCCTCCCGCGCGGGCCAGCTCCGGCGCACGGAACCCGGTGGTCCACACAACGGCGTCAGCGTCGAACGACGTGCCATCGCGGGTGTCCAAGCCGTTCTCCCGCACCGTCGCGACGACACTCTTCGGATGAACCGAGACGCCCAGCCGGTCCAGAGCGCACCGCAGGTGGGTCCGGGCTCGCGGCGCGAGCCCGGACCCGACGCCATCGGTACCGGTGTACAGCCGGACTCGCAGCTCGGGATAGCTCTCGGCCAGCTCCGAGGCGGTTTCCAGGCCGGTCAGCCCGCCGCCGACCACCGCCACCGTGCCTCCGGACGCAATCTCGGCAGTCCTGTACCGCAGCCGCGTCGCCTGCTCAAGGTCGGCGACGGTGTAGGCGTGCTCGACCGCTCCGGGGACCTCGTCGAGCCGCCCCCGGCTGCCCACCGCGTACACCAGGGTGTCGTAGCCGATCGCTCCGGGCGCGACGTCCGTGCACACGGTCCGGCCAGTGGCGTCGATCGCGGTCACACGTGCGACGACCAGCTGGACCGGTGTGCCTCTGAGCTGTTGACGCAACGACGGCGCCGCCCATCGTTGCCCGGCGGCAAGCTGATGGAGCCGGACCCGTTCCACGAACCGGTCCGAGGCATTGACCAGCGTGATGGTGACATCGCTGCGGCGCAGCTTGCGGGCAAGGCGCTTGGCCGCAAGCAGACCGGCGTAACCGGCACCCACGACGACGAGGCGATGGCTCATGGCATGACTTCCTCTGGGAGTACGGGCGGCTTCGGTGCCACCTCGGACAATGGACCGCACATCGGTGTCAGGCTGCCGATCCGGCCACGGCGACCGCCCAGGCGATGTACAGGACGTTCACCACCAGCCGAGCCACCGCGCCGGCCGGCCGATCCAGAAGCCGGGGCCGGTGTGGGCGCGCGCGGCGCAGCGCGTCCACGTGGGACACCAGGTAGCAGGTGATCAGGACGGCGGCGGCCCAGCTGCCGGCCGACCGGGTGCGCGGAACCAGCACCAGCGCACCCAATACGGCCTCCGCCGCCCCCGTGACGGCCACGAGGAGCTGTTCCCGGCGCAGCCATGCGGGCACCAGCCTGCGGAAGTAGCCGGGAACCACGAAGTGCATGACCCCCGTTCCGACCAGGAACACCGCCAACCCGATGGAAGCGATAGCGTGCATGGCACGATGATCCGTTCACCTCGCGCCTGGGCGCTTGAACAAAACGATCGCCGCATCGTCTTCGTCTCCGGCACCGAGGCGACGATGTTCGCCGAATCCCGCCCGTTCCGTGTCACCCCACACCGGCTGCCCGCGTGGAAGACCGTGCTGCCGATCGGCGGTCACGCCGAACTCCTCCAGTCGGGACGGCCACTGGAGACGGCGCCCGGGCTGATCGTTCCGCCCCAGCTGGCCCACAGCTGTACGGCGACCTCGCCCTACATCGCCCTGTTCGTCGACTCCTGGCTGCTGCCCTCCTGCCCAGCACCGGTACGGCTCGATGCCGGCGAGGTCCGCCGCCTGCTCGCCGCGCTCGGCACCACCGATTCCGACGGCCCCGGCACCGGTGTGGACCTGGCCGCCGGATACACCGAGCTGCGGGCACTCGCCGGGTGCCCGGCCCGGCTCGATCCGAGAGTCGCCCACGCCGTCGACCTGTGCACGTTGCGCGATCCGGATGTGCCCATCACCGCCATCGCCAACGAGGTCGGCCTGTCGGCCCCACGGCTGCGCGCCCTGGTCCGGCAGGACGTGGGCATTGCGCTTGCCCGCCTGCGCCGGTGGGGCCGGCTCCGCACCGCGATCGCCGACCTGCCGGATTCGACCGCCGCCCTCGCCGCAGCCACCGCAGGCTTCGCCGACCAGGCCCACCTCACCCGTACCGCGCGGGACTTCATCGGGCGCACGCCTGCCTCTCTGCGACGCGCTGAAGCGTAACGCGCCCTTGCCGGCCCGACATGTCCCGCCCTCTGAGACACCCGGTGGCCCCGGCCCTCCCCTGCACTCGACTGCCTTCAGCAGGGGCCGTACGGCTGTACCTGACTGGCCGCATTCAGGTGTACGCCGACACCCTCTCGCTCGCGTGCCGACTGAAGCGTTGACGGGCCGGCTGAAGCGACCTCCCCGGACACACCGCCGGCGTTCGGAATGACTCGTCCAGGTGTTGCGGGCCATGAGGCTGGTGGCGCCGCTCGTCGGTGTTGACCTTCGAGTTGGTCGAAGCTCGATGATGGCGAGGTGCCAAATTCTGAGCTGATGCCGATCGGGGTCTTCGCCCAACGCAGTGGTCTGACCTCCAGCGCGTTGCGGTTCTACGCCGACTCCGGGCTGCTGCCCCCTGCCGAAGTCGACCCGGTCTCGGGATACCGCTACTACGGCGCCGACCAGGTGGCGCGGGCGACCGTGCTGCGTCAGCTTCGTGAGATTGCCATGCCCCTCGCTGCTGTCCAGGCTGTCCTTGACGCCGGGGCTGACGAGGGGGCCCGGCTGCTTGACGAACATGTCGCGAAGGTGGTTGGCGACGCAGCGGCGGCGCAGCACAAGGCTGCTGTCATCAAGTCCGTGCTCGGCGACGGGCCGGGGCTTCCGATTGCGGTACTGAAGGGCCCTGTGCTGGCGGACGCGGTCGAGCAGATCCTGACCGCGTCCGCACGTGAGCCGGGGATGCCGGTGCTCGCCGGCCTGCGCATCGAGGCGAGTCATGAGGCGGTCACCCTGACCGCGACTGACCGGTACCGGCTCTCCACCCGAACACTGGTGCCGGCTGAACCACCGAGGCAGACGTGGGCCGGCACGGTCGATGGCGACGAGCTGCGGGCCGCGGTCGCCGAGATCCGCCGCAGCGCGCTGGTGCGGCTCGAAGCCGTGCCGCACGGCATCTGGCTCCGCGTGGCAGGCCGGGAGGACCGGTATTGCCGGTTGCTGTCCGAGGAATTCCCCGACTGTCGGCTGGTGCTCGGGTCACTGGGCGAGGTCACCACCCGTGTGACGGTCCCGAAGGAGTTGTTCCTGCGAGCCCTGGAAGAACACCCCGGCGAGCGCATCGCGTTGCACATCACCGACCACCGCATACACGTTCGGTCAGCGGACGACGAACACCCCGGCCTCCCGCTCCCGGCCACCGCGACGGGGCGGACCCTCCGGATCTGGTTCGAACTGACCACGCTCTACCCCGCCGTGAGTACCGCGATCGGCCCCGACGTGATGCTCGACCTGAGGGGATACGACCAGCCCGTCACGATCCGCTCCGCCGACCGAGGCGATCTCACCACCCTGGCCATGCCCGTCAAGTCCGGCCGCCCCGCCTGAGAAACCTGAGAAGGACGACGAGGAACACTCCATGACCACCGCGCCCGCCGGCACCGACCCGACCATGGAAGCCATCGGCCAAGCCGTCACCGAAGGCCGAGCCGGTGACATCGCTGCCGCCCGCCGCGGACTCCTGGACCTGTGGTCCGCGGTCGGCGTCACCGGCGACCCGCTGCACCGCTGCTCCCTCGCTCACTACCTGGCAGATCTCTACGAAGATCCCGCCCAGGCCCTCGTCTGGGACATCCGGGCTCTGGACGCTGCCGACGCCGTGACCCAACAGCGCGTCCAGGAGCACCACGCCGGCCTGCACATCGCCGGCTTCTACCCCTCCCTGCACCTCAACCTTGCCGACAACTACCGCCGACTCGGCTCCTTCGAAGCCGCCGCCGAGCACATCAATGCGGCCAAAGCGCACGCCCCCCACCTTCCTCGGAATCCCTACGGTGACCTTCTTCGTGGCGCCATCCAGGAGGTCGCCGAGGCCATCGCCGGGCGGGACCACGCACCACGAGCCTCTGCACCCGGCTCCCCCGCGTGACGCACAAAGACGCACCTCTCGCCGCGAAGGGGCGGGTGCGGTAGGCGGAGGCGACCACACCCGCCGCGCGAGCGGCAGGGCGAGCCGGGCTGGACGACACACTTCGGAGATGCCTGCTGTTCGACGTCGGCGGCGGCCGACCGATCGGCGTATCCGGGAAGGCTGGTGAAGGTCCGCCACGAGCCCGGGCTTTCGCACGATGCAAGTCTCAGAGGAGGGCTCGCCCCGCTCTTGAGCGAGAACGGGTTCTGGGAGTCGAGCCGAGATCGACAGGGGTCCGGCGGCTCGTTGTCGGTCTTGCTCGGCGAAGGACCGTTTGTGAGAGGTCAGAAGCGGAGCTGTTGCTACTGCCAACCAGTGCGAGGTCGGTGAGGTCCGTGAGTTCGCGGGAGCCGACAACTGTTCAGCCCGACCCCGAGGGTGGGTTGCCCTGCTTCTGGGGGAATGGATCCGCGGGCCCGCGGTCAACTCACCGAGGGCTTGGGGTGCGAGCCCTTTGCCCGGGCTGCTTCAGGTCTGCGAGGAGGCCGTCGAGGGCCTTGCGGAACTCCGACGGCGGACCCCGCGCCGGACTTCCGGGGCGCAAGGCGATCTACGGTGACCTTGAATCGGTCCACGATATCGTCTCGACCGGCCGGTCCGAGGCGGACAACGACATGCCCCAGCCGTCGATGAAGTCGTTCCACCCGAAAGTCTCCGGTGCTCGGCCCTACGCCAACGCCCTGGAGCACGCCCCGCAGCGGCTGAAGGACTTGCACCACCCTGCGGTCACCGACCTGCGAAGAGCAAGGATTCCCGCCATGCAGTACATACGACCTGCCAAAGCCGCCCTCACCGTCGCCACCGCCACCGCGGCCTGCCACTCCCTCATGTCCGCCGGCTACACCTGGGCCCACGAAAGTAGAGCCACAGACGGGCACACGATGTTCTCCGGCGCCTTCGAGTTCTTACTCACCACAGCCGCTTCCTGGGCTCTCATGCCCCTCCTGCTGTGGGCCGGCATGTGGATAATGCGGGAGACCGGCAACGCCGTGCTCGTGCTCGTCGGTGGGCTGGTCTGGGTAGGGGTCTCCGGGTACTACATCGACGACATCGACCACGCGGGCGGGCACATACCGATCCTCGTCCTCGTCGCATACGTTCTTCTCGGTACAGGGCTGGCCGGGGCCGACTCAGGCCGCCGCTGAGGCTCACACGTCAAGGAAGCCAAGGAAACCCCACCATCCGGCCCATGGTCAGGTCTGGCGGGCAGGCGACCGTGAGCGGTGCAGCCCTCTCCAGCCACGGCCGACGAGCTGTCCTTGTCGTCGTACACGCGAACAGCCTGGCAATCTTGTTGTTCCCCCACGAGCGTGGTGTGCAGAGCGTTCGGCTCGCAGCGCCATGGGCTCGTCACACGATCTGGGGCTGGGCCGCCAGCGACGAGATCATGAAGGAGCCGACCGAGCGGGATCTGGGGTTGCAGCCTGCTCCGGGCCCTCCTCCCCCCGCGCGGCGATCAGCGGTCCCAGTAGCCGCGTGCCCGGCCCCACCCGCCCGCCGGGGCCGGGCAGTTGCGTCGTGTCGCCCACCGTGAGCGGCTCCCGGCAGGCGTCGCAGGCCACGACCGGCCTGGCCAGGTGCCCGCAGGCGTCGTGGCGGATCCGGGCGGGCGGCCCCTCGGGTCCCGCGTACCACTTGTCGCCCCAGGCCATCAGTGCCAGGAGGACGGGGTAGAGCTCCCGGCCCTTCTCCGTGGCCACGTACTCCTCGCGTGGCGGGGCGGTCTGGTACCGCTTGCGTGTCAGTACGCCCCCCTCCACCAGCCGGGCCAGCCGCGCGGCGAGAGTCTTGCGGGACAGGCCGAGGTCCTCCGCCAGCTCGTCGAAGCGGCGGATGCCGACGAGAATGTCGCGCATGATCAGGGCCGTCCAGGCGTCGCCGAACAGATCGGTCGCGCGGGCGATCGAGCACGCGACGCCGGAGAGGGGGGTACGGGTCACGAGCCCATCGTATCGCCGCCAGGTTCCCTCAGGGAACTCAAGGATGCTAGGTTTACTCAGGGAACCTGATCCGACATGTCGAGGGAGCCTGCCATGGCCACCGCCCCGCACATCGCACTCGACACGGTGGGCCCCACGGCCGTCGACGGCCGCAACATCCGGGCCCTGACCTTTCAGTCCGTACGCCTTGAGTACCTGCGGCACGTGCTCCCGGCGGCGGGCCTCGCGGCGGCCGGCAGCCGGGCGCTCGTCGTCGGCAGCGGGCGCGGCCTTCTGGCCCGCGGCCTCGCCCGGCTCGGTTTCGAGGTCGTTGCCGCCGACCCGTCCCCCGCCGCGACGGCCCTCGCCCTGGATGCGGACGACGGGCTTGGCATCACGTACCTGACGACGCCCGCGGAGGAACTCGACCTGCCGGGCGACTCCTTCGACCTCCTGTACTGCGCCGACACCCTCGAGGTCACCGAACGGCCGGACGCAGTCGTCGCGGAGGCGGCGCGCGTGCTGCGTCCCGGCGGTGCCTTCGTCTACGACACGGTGAACCGCACTCTCCTGTCCCGCCTCATCTACCTCGGTGCTTTCCAAGCCTTCCCGGGCACACGGATCATGCCCCGCGGCCGCTACGCCGCACACCGGCTGCGCCGTCCAGCGGAGCTCGCCGAGGCCTTCGGCCGGGCGGGGCTGTCCGCGAAAGACGTCTCGGCGTTCAAGCCGCGCAACGTACGCAGCCTGGTGCGCGCGACGCGCGGGCGCAGGCGTGGCACGCTGGCCGACGAGCAGTTGCCGGAGCTGGTCGACATGGTGCTCGAACCGGAGGGCAGCCCGGCGGTGACGTATCTGGGGTACGCGGTCCTCCGGGCGTAAGTGTCGGGGCCGACCGGACCTGAGCGGTGTTGCACCAGCCGGCCGAAGGTCCGCTCGATCACCCACCGCTTCAAAAGCGGTCGGAGTTGCGGCCGTGGGTCCGGTGGCCCTTGTCCTGTAACAGGTCGTGGGCCTTTTGGGTGGTGCCGTCCGCTTCCCACTTGGCGTAGTAGTCGTAGACGGTCCTGCACGGCGGGAAGCCGTGCGGCGAGTACTCCCACGGAATGCCGGTGCGGCTGACGTGGAGGATCGCGCTGCCGATCTCCCGCAAGATCGGCTCGATCAGCGCGCAGGGGCGTCGGAGACATCACTGCGGTACGGGCGGCGGGCGTTCACGCCTCGCCCAGCGAACGCCAACTCCAGCAGTCATAAGATCATCCCGAACTACCCACTACACCGGCCAGATGCCCTCTTACTGGTTCGGGGCGGCGGCGCTGATGTCGGCCAGGGCGGAGGCGGTGTCACGTTCGACGGCCAGGTCGCCCAGGGACACGATGCCCACCGGCAGGCCGTCCTCCACGACGGGCAGGCGCCGCACCGCGTGCTCGCGCATCAAGGAGACAGCCCGGTCCAGGCCGTCGTCGGGCGAGACCGTGATCAACTCGTCGCTGCAGGCGTCGGCCGCGCTGTAGTCGGCGATGTCGCCCTCCCGCGCCATGATCCGCACTGCCAGGTCCCGGTCGGTGACCAGACCCCTCAGCTCGTCGCCCTCGGCAACCAGCACCGCGCCGATGCCCTCGTCGCGCATCACCCGGGCGACCTCCGCCACCGAGGTCCGCGGCCCCACGACGAAGGGCACAGCGGTCATCACTTCACGCACTTTCCTGGCCATCGCCGATCTCCAACCGTGTGCGGGCGTCGTCATCACGCCGCCTGACGGCCGCGCGACCTGGCTGTACCCCGCAACCCGCTCACCCCACGCCCCCACGTCCCGCTTTGCGCTCCGATGGCCCCGCGCAGCTCACCTCCTCGCCGGGGCCCACCTACTTGCCGGGGCCCACTCGCAGAATCTGGCCGCAATAGCGCATTCCTCGCGTATAGGCCACCCGGGGCGTGTACCGAAGTGCCACGCACGAACCGTGAGAGAGAAAGCGGTCGGCGATGCTGATGCGTACCGATCCGGTCCGGGGCTCGACCGGCTCACCCAGCAGCTCCTGGGCACAACGGCCCGGTCGGCGGCCATGCCGATGTACGCCTGCCGTCACGAAGGAGCCGTGCCGGCCCACCTGGATCTGCATCGAGAACAGCCGCGGCAGCAGCCGGGCCGAGGAAAACACCGACTGAACACGACGCAGAACGCCGAACCGGATGCAGGTCAGCGGGGGTCGCCGTAGGAGGCTGCCTCCATCGCCCCGAGGAGCAGCTGGAACTCCGCATCGTTCACGGCGTGGCTGATCCGCCCGATCTGCACCGGGCACCGGTTCACCAGCGACGCGGCGAACTCCAGCACCGCCGCCTGACTCCTGGAGACCCCGCGCGACCATCCCGGGGTCTTCAGGAGGTGGCCGACACCGTCCCAGTCGACCATGGGACACCGGCCGGAGTGGTCGATCAGTGGATGATCGGCCACGGCCGCGAGTTCCTTGTCGTCGCTCAGGCGCCGCAGCCAGTAGCCGTCGCCGTGAGCACCCAGCAACTTCGTCGCCGCCCGCATCGGCTCGTTCACCACCCCCTCCAGCAAGCTCTCGGCAAGCTCCTCACCCGTCGTCTTGTCACTGGCCACAGTCACCGGCATCTCCATCCATCGCGCAGCGAAGCCACCGAAAAGCGGCTCACGGCTTCACTGTGCGCGGCAGCACCGGCCAGTCTGTGACGAACACGCCGGACGATCCGCCGGACACCACCTCCGTATGCAGAAAGACGTATGCAGAAAGAGGAGGACGAAGCCGCAGACCTCTGCGCAACGCTGCTGGAGCCATCACCCGGGTTGCCGACGCAGGCGACGCCCGCACGGCGGGGACGATGCGCGACGAGGCCGCCAAGGGCGCCTCCTGGAAACACGGAACCCCCACCGATCGCAGCGCCCGCTGACGGCACGGCACAGGCCGGACCTGATGGACGGCTGCCTCGACGACACCGGTTTTCCCCTGACCGCCGGCCACCAGCTGGCGTACAACCGCATGCCCGCCGGCCTCGCCCACGCTCGCGGCATGTCGGTGGACCTGAAGAACGACTTGCCGCACATCCCCGAGCTGGTCACGAGCTTCGACTTCGCGGTGAACGAGGAGTGCGCGCAGTACGACGACTGCGCGCACCCGCTCCCTTCGTCAAGACCTGCAAGGCGGTCCTGCACGTCGAATACGCCGTCCCGGTCGGCGGCCTCTGCGAGCGGAGGGATCCAGAGAGCTCGGCCTCAGCGCGATGCGCAGGAAGCTGGGCCCCGGAGCGTGGTGCAAGCCGTGCTGGCGGGCACCGGCATCCGCCCCGGACGGGCGGTTACGGCTACGCGCCGGCGTCGTGCAGGACACGCAGCCGTGTGCGAAGCGACTCCTGGCCGGCCGTACCCGCCTGGACGTCCTGGGCCCGGTCCATGGCGGACCACCCGCTGCCGCCTTCCGCGTTCACCTGCTCACGCACGTCCGTCAACACGAAACAGGCGAACAGCTTCTCCTCGTCGGCCACGGAGAGTACCTCCTCGTCTCCGCGCTCGACCTCGACACGGGAGGCGGCCTCGATCACAGCCGAGGAGAACGGGACCTCCAGCCGGTCGTCACCACTGACGGCGCCCCGCAGCGGAACAAAGACATCACCTGGCGCCGAGCCGCCGCGAACGCGCACCCACTCCGGCCTGCCGGTGGTGTCGTCCAGCAGGACATGGACCACGTCCCCGACCTTGCGCCCGTCGACGGCGAAGACTGGCTGACCGGCCAGGTTCGCGAGCTGCTCCTGGGAAATCACCGCTGCTCCTCAATTGTCCTGCCGCGACCTGTCCTGGAGCGCATTGCCCGCACCGGCGCGCCCAAACGGCCCGGTGACCAGGTTTTCATCGGCTTCCGCGGCGCTGTTGCGATCGGTGAAAGGTCACGGCGTCCCGTACGCCTTGGTGCGTTGCGGTCCGGGACAGCTGCCGAGGCGTCGGCGATCCGGTGACCGTCCCCGCCGCGGTGTTGGAACGGCACCGTTTCCTGTCTTCGTCCCGGCGGTGGTGGATCAGGGCATCAGGGTGTCCAGGAGCGAGGTGGTGAGGACACGGTGCGGATCGAGGCGGTTGAGCGTGTCGCGTGCGTCGTCCCAGCCGGGGCCGCCGCCGATCCGGTGGCTCGTTGGGATCGTCCGGGTGAGGATGTCGGGCGCGGCCCAGGCGGCGGTGTCGGTGTAGGCCCAGCCCTTGGACCATTCCACACGCACGGTGACACGGTCGCCGTCGAGGGTGTCGAACAGGAAACGCTCGATGTCCCGGCAGAAACTGTGCAGACCGGGGGTCGCCGGATCGGTCAGTACGTCGAACCATACGGCGGTGTCGAAGTCGGGCCTGTCGGGACGGGCACGCACAGCCGACAGCAGGGGTGGCTGCGCGCCGGGGACCATGCACACCGCCGGGTCGTCGATCCCGGTGACCCTGATTTCCACCTGTCCGTTGAGGGGGTAGAGGCCCCGGGAGGCGTAGTCCTCGAGAAGGCCGCTGTAGTGGCCTGTGACCTGGTGCACCACCCACTGCACGTCCTCGCGTCGGGTGAGAAGGGCGTAGCCGTTGGCGGTCTCGCGCAGTGTGGTGGGCCTGATGTAGAGGAGCAGGTCACGGGAGGCGCCCCACAGGTCCGAGCGCAGTCCGCCGGCCAGCAGATGGGTGAGGACGTCGGCGGTCAGCAGGTCGCGGATCACGCTGGGCGAGGTGAGGACGTCGGTGATGTCGCCGGTCAGCCCGATCTTGGCGATGAGGTACTGCAGTTGGCCCAGCAGCGGTGTGCTCGCCCAGGCTCCGGCGAAGACCTGGCCGGCGAGGCGGGCGACGGGTTCGGGAACGTTGTCGGAGAAAGGGTAGTTGTAGGGTTCCCGCACGGCCCGTGAGGCCAGGGGGCGGTTCGGGCTGACGCTCCACGTCTTGAGCCAGGGCCGGTCGGTGAAGGCGAACCAGATGGCCTCCACCCGGCCGGTGTCGTCGAGGAACCCGGACAGCGTCCGCGCCGCCGGAACACCTGAATCCGGTGCGGCGAACAGGTCCCGGGCCGGTATGTCGAGGTAGGAGCGGCAGCGCAGGTTCTGGTCCTGTCCCACCCGCAGGACGGCCTCGACGACGAAGGCGCGTCCCAGGTGGGTGAGCAGGGCCGCGCAGTCCGGGTCGGCGCGGCTGTAGGCGCGTGTCACGTACGCGCCGGCGGTGTCGTCCCAGACCACGGCGGTCATCTCCGTGACCAGGTTGCTGAGTGACCCGAAGCCCTTGCCGACGGTCGGTGTCTCCTTCGCGGCGGGTACGGCGGTGCCGTGCGCGCCGATGGCCAGTGCCCCGCCGACCGACAGGTCTCCTGGCGCCGGACAGGCCGTCACCCCCAGGCGCTGCCCGCCGAGGAACTCCAGCAGGTCCTCCATGAGCGCGCCGGCCTGTACACGTACGGCGGCCGAACCGTCCGATGCCACCGGCCCCAGCGACATCGCCGTCAGATGCAGGGTGGTGTCGACCAGTACCACTCGTGCGTCACCCGGCGTGCCGTCCGCGACGACCAGCGGGGCCCAGCCGTGCCGTTGGCCCACCGCGCGCACCTTCCAGCCCTGCTCCCGAGCCCAGTTGCAGACATCGGCCACCTCCTGCCCGGTGCGGGGGGAACAGGTCCACAACTGGTCGCTGCGGATCTCTCCGGCCCAGTTCTCGAAAACGCGCCGGTAGATGTCCACGTGCTGCGGGAATCCGGCGGGTAACACCGCACCGGCGGCCTGCGCCTGCCCCGGCCGCACCAGCTCCGCCACACTCCAGCCCCCCACTGCCGCAGCCGCCGCGGCGGCCAGCGCCCGCCGCCTCGACCAGTCCCGCTCGACGGGACGCGCCTCATCGGACATGACGGTTCCTCCACCCTGTGATCGGTCGCCCCGGCAGTATGTACAGACTCCGCCGACCTCGGTAGCACATGTGAACTGCGCTCACTCTTTCGAATGACATGCACCGGAAACCCGGCTTCTCACGCATCAGCCTGCGGCGGATGCCGTTGGCCACCCCATCAACGCGCAACCGGCCGGCTCTCCGGGATCCGGTCCCGTCTCGACGGCCTGCTCGGCCGTCTCCGCGCCCCCATGCCTGTGCCGGCTCCATGCGGCCCGATGCGGTTGCGCTGCTTCCGCGCGCCCGTGTCGAGTTCTTCACCCCAGGCGCCGGAGCCCGGCGATGCTGTCGGCGAGCGTGCGGACGCAGAACGCGAGGTGGTCCGGCCCGAAGCCCCGGGGACCGCACTCGATGACGAGCAGCAGGCCCAGGTAAACGTGGTAGAGGGCCAGCCGGTGTCTCAGGGCGGGGGTGAAGTCGAGTGTGCCACCGGCCTCCCTGTAGCCGGCGACGAGATCGCTGTCAGGGCCCGCGTCGCCGCCGAAGGCCAAGGAGACCAGCTCGGCGGCCGGGTCGCCCCAGAACGCCCGCTCGTGGTCGATGATTCCCGATACGCGGGTGGGAGAGCGATCGTCGCCGTGGTCGACGAAGACGTTTCCGGGCCACAGGTCGAAGTGGACCAACCGCGGTTCGGTGACCTCCTGCAGGGCGTACCGGGCTTCGGTCACCATCGCCCGTATGTCGTCCGGTGCCACGCCGAGCGGTGACTTCCAGCGTTCGGCGTCGTCCAGAAGCGCCTCCACCATGGCGGTGAACGCCGAGTACCAGTCGGATGCGGACAGCCCGGACTCCGCGGCCGGGTATCCGAACCGGCCGTCTTCCGGGACGAGAGTGTGCAGACGCGCGGTGATGGCCCCGAGTTCGCGGCGCAGCGCCCTCTGCGCCCGGGGAGACAGATGATCGGCGGCCTTGTCCCAGGGGGTGCCTTCCAGGACGGAGAGAGCGAGGAACTCCTCCCCCGCGCACAGCAGGGCGGGCGTGGGCACGCCACCGTCCGAGAGGGCCGTGATCCGCCGGTAGACCATGGCCTCCGTGGCCATGATGCCGCGCTCGTAGCGCAGAACGGCGGTACCGGCCGACGGGGCGAGTTTGACGATGGCGGGCCTGCCGTCGTCGAGCAGGACCCGGTACGCGGTGTTGAACCAGCCGTCGGTCAACTCGTACTCCAGGGAGCACCCGATGCCCGCGGACGTACGCAGGACGGTGTCGAGCTCTCCTGAGGTAAGACGGCGCTTGGTCCTGCTCTGCATGAGGCACGCTTCCGAACGACGAGACGATGGGAGCGCTCCCATCATGCCGAGTGCCTGCCCTCTCGTCCAGCGTGCGATCGCCGGCGCACGGACCGGTTCCGCGGCGGTCCGGCGAGCCGCCCTTTGCCGGCGAGGGGGGACCGGCTCGCAACCGCCGCTCCCCGCCGTCCGGGGTCCTGCGCCGGGTGGTGCGGTTCGGCCGCCTGTCGGCCTGTTGTCGCCGCGGCGGAGCGGTGACCATGACGCAGACCGGGTGCAACGGCGGTTGCCGAGGAGAGCAGGGGTCGCGGTGGGCGGCAGCGCCGTGGGGACGGGCCGCCGCAACTGCCGGGTGGAGGCCGTGGATTGCGGCAGAGCCCTGCAGCCGGCGTCACCGCCCTCGCGCCCCCGTGGGTGCGATCGGCTCGGCCGGCGCGGGTCACCGACGCTCAGGCTTCTCCGGTAGGCCGTCGGCCTCGCCACCGCGAACCGGCCGGAGGCGGCACGGTACGGACGCTTGTCAGCGCCCCAGGGCTGCCAGGGTCGCCCGTACCTGCTCCAGTGGGTCGTCACCGACCGGGCGGAGCACCACGGTGTCGGCGCCGGCCTCCCACAGGGACTGGACACGGGCGGCGGCGGACCGAGGGGTCCCCGAGGCGAGGAAGACGTCTTCGGGCGGGACCCCGAGCCAGTCGGAGTACTCGGCGAGGACGGGGGCCGTCGCCGCGGTGACCCGGGCCGCGTCGCCCTCCGAGACGCAGAGGTGGGTGAAGACGGTCAGCTGGTGGGTCGTGGGGGCGGTGGGCGAGGATGCCCGGCCCGCCTCGATGTGGGTGAGGGCGGCACGGACGGCCGCCGGGCCCTGCCCCTCGGCCATGACCGTACCGTCGGCGCAACGGCCTGAGAGTTCCAGGGAACGGGGGCGTACGACGCCGGTGACGACAGGCGGGGGTTCGGCCGGAGGGTGGACCAAGCGCACACCGTCGATACGGACGGTGCGCCCGTCGACGTGCGCGGTCCGGCCTCGCAGCAGCGTGCGCACCGCGGTGACGGTCTCCTCGAGCAGCGCCAGCCCGGCCGGGTTCGCCGCCCCGACCTGGGCCATCCACGCGGGAACGCCATGACCGATGCCCGCGACGAGGCGGCCGGGGAAGACCCGCGCCAGCGTGGCGAGTTCCATGGCGAGCAGGGCGGGGTTGCGCAGCGGCGCGGGCATGATGCCGATGCCGACCCGCAGCCGGTCGGTCGCGGTCAGCGCGAGGGTCGCGGAGGAGACGGCCCCCGCCCAGGCGAGATCCTCCACGACCCAGAGGTCGTCCGCGCCGAGACTCTCCACCTCGCGTGCGAAGTCCCTCAGCTCTTCCGGCCGCTGGTCCCTGTCGAACATCACACCGATTCGGCTCATCGGAGCAGTATCGTCAGCCGCTCGGAAGCGGATCAAGCGATTTTCGGCCCGGCGGGCCGGCATGGTCGGCGGCCACGCCCCAGGCCCTCCATCCGGGGCAGGGGCTCACGGCCGGAGTCGGAGGACCGCCACCGCGCCCGGCGTTCCCGGAGTGGGTCCCGGGTCGCCGTGGAGTCGGACGGCGCGTCCGGAGCCCGGTGCCGGCGACGGCTGAAGTCCGGGCCGGTGGGGCCGCTCCTGGCCGGCTGGGCGCGTTCGCGCATGGCGACCCTCGCGGCCGCTTCCTGCTGCCCGTGGATACGTCGATACGTCGCGCCTCCGGGCGTCTCGCCCCGCCTGGAGGTGCGACGGGCCGGTGACGACAGACGACAGAGGCGCTGCCCAGGGCGCCGGCCACCGACAGCACAAACCCACCCACCCGGCCGCCACTGTCACCCGTCGACCCGCGGCTCCCGCCGAGGAGTTCGTCCTGGCTGAACCTGGTGGAGCCGTGGCTCTCCGGGCTCACGCAGAAGAAACTCAAGCGAACGCGTGCTCATGCCCGGAGCCCGTCCCTGGTGGTCGGTCACACGAAGACGGTGGGAGCGGAAGGGAGTCAGGCCCGGGCGGCCGCCGCCACGATCGCGGCCGCCGCCGAGGCCGCCGCCAGCACCGGTTCCGGGGAGCGGTCGGCACGGCCGAGCATGAAAGCGCCCTCCAGCAGGGCTATCACCGAGCTCGCCGTGGTCCGGGGAGAACCGATACCGCAGGAGGCGTAGTAACCGGCCAGAGCCTCGATCCAGGAGGCGAAGACCTCGGACGTCGCCAGCCGCAGCCCCTCGTGCGTGCTCGCCACCTCCAGGGCCACGGTGGCGATGGGGCACGGATCGGCGAAGTCCAGGGACTCCAGGGTGGCGGCCGCGCCGCGGAAGGCCTCGCGGGTGGCCCGCACCGGGTCGGGATCCCGGCCGAACAAGTCGCCGATCAAGGCCAGGTAGGCCGCCCCGGAGGTTCGGACCACCTCCTCGCCCAGTTGCACCTTGCCGCCCGGGAAGAAGTGGTAGGCGGATCCGTACGGCGCCCGGGCCGTCGCCACGATCTGCTTCATCCCGGTGGCCGCGTACCCCTGGCGCCGGAAGAGCTCGGTCGCGGCGGCCAGAATGCGGGCTCTGGTGTCGCTTGTCGTCGTCATGGCGGCTAGCCTCTCACTAGACTGGTCTATCAAGTGGATCGGCAACGGGGGTCACGCATGCCTGCCATCGAACTCACCTCGGGCGTCATCGACTACATCGACACGGGCACGGGCCCCGGTGACACGCGGGAAACGGTCGTCCTCGTCCACGGCGTCGCATTCGACGAGTCCCTCTGGCAGCCGGTGGTGGAGGACCTTTGCGCGGACTTCCGCGTCGTCGTCCCCGTCCTTCCCCTCGGCAGCCACCGACGCCCCGTGCGCCCCGGTACCGACCTCTCCGCCCACGGGGTCGCCGCGCTGCTCGCCGAGTTCCTGGACCGCCTCGACCTGCGCGCGGTCACCCTCGTCCAGAACGACGCCGGTACCGCCCAGCTCCTCGTGGGTACCCACGACAAGCGCGTCGGCCGTCTGGTGCTCACCTCCTGCGAGGCCCTCGACAATTACCCGCCGGGCACCCAGGGCCGGATCCTGCAGGCCGCGATCCACGTCCCGGGCGGGCTGTTCCTGCTCCTGCAGTCCTTCCGCTCGCCCTTCCTCGCCGGGATGCGGAGTTCACTGGGCGGCATGGCCAAGTACCCGATCCCCTACAAACTCGTCCGCCGCTGGTACGGTCCGCTGCTGACCGGCCCCGGCGTCCGCCGCGACTTCGCCGCGTTCCTGCGCAGCACCCGCAAGGGCACCTACCTGCGGGCCGCCGAGCGCCTGCGTACGTTCGACCGCCCGGCCCTCGTCGCCTGGGGCGCGGAGGACCGCATGATGCCGCCCGAGACCGGTCGCCGGCTCGCCGAACTGCTGCCGCACGGCCGGTACGTGGAGATCCCCGACTCCCGCACGCTGATCCCGCTGGACAATCCCGGGGGCCTGTGCGCCGCTCTGCGCCGGTTCATCGCGGACACTCCTTGCTGATCGTTTCAGAATGAGACCCGGAGTCGTCTCAGCTCGAAAGGACCAGTCAGCGGCTCAGCCGGCCCCAGGCCGTGTCCCTGACTGATGCTGTCCCGGAAGGCGCGCACGCGGAACCGCACGACGCACTGAAGAGCAGAAGGCACACGGTGGAACTGATCAGCCTCTCCGATGGCGACAACAGCTTCCGGGTACGTGTGCTGGGGCGTCGGTCGCCGGGTACTTTGCATCTCCACGACCGGCTCGACGCAGAGGTCCTCGTCGCAAGCAGCTTCGTCAGCGGTCGGCTCGACATGTCCTTGACCCCTTCGGATCTGGAGGACTGGTCTCGGGCTCTCGACTTGCTCGCCGCTGGTCAGGAGATCTGCTGGAAGGACGATGACCACAGCCCCGCAATCAGGATCCAGCCGTACAACGAAGAGCATGAGACTCCCGCTGTCCGTGTAGAGGATCTGAGCAGTTCGTGCGTCCGCGTGTTCCTTCCCCTGTGCCTCGAAGAGGGATGGATCGACGAGCAGCGGAGGCTGCTCGGCCTGGTGCGGAAGGAGTGGCCGAGCGAGGTACTGGAGTCCTCGCCGGGTGTCTATGAGTGGCGGCGCTGAGCTCCTGCCAGCGGCGGAACCCGCGCGGGTGGGCGAGGGGCCAGGTGCTGGACGGCGGCGTCCCAGTCCTTCACCAGACCGATGGCGGAGGCGTTCGGTGCGGGTAGGTCTTCGCCGCAGGCGGTGGCGACTCCGTCCCCGAGGCGCCGGCCGGAGCAGGTCCGGAGGATTCCGGTGAACGGCCGGACGTGGCGGCCGTGAAGGGCGGTGGGCTCCGGCGGGCACTGGGCGTCTGGCGTCGTGGCCGGGCAGCAGATCGAGCGGCCGGCCGGTCACACAGCCGATGAGGACGGTGCCGCAGCGCTGTCCGCGACGGGTGGCGAAGTCGCCGGCGGCGCGGCGGTCATCGAGGCGTTGCGGCGGTCACGTGATGCCGGGGCGCCCCGGGCCTGCCGGGCCTGCTTACCCGGAAGTCACATTGGTCTATACCTTGACACGATCACATCAACCACGCTTGAGTGGGCGCACAGCCCCCCACCGCGGCCGGGCCCGGAGAGCAACTGACGCTCCGGGCCGGCCCGTTGTGCTCAGAGGAGTGATCGAGTGCTGAGAAACCGCCTCCTGGCCCTGTTGACGGCGATCCTCGTCGCCACCGGCTTCGCCGTGGTGCTGACGCCCTCCGCGTCCGCGGCCTCCCCCTGCGACACCGCGCCCAACTGGCAGCAGGGCGCCTGGTACACCACTGGCAACGTTGTCAGGTACAACGGTGCGTACTACGTGGCCGAGCACGACAACCCGGGCTACGACCCGACCGTCAGCACCTGGTACTGGGACCCGTACAACTGCGGTGGCGGGGGCGGCACCCCGTCACCGTCCGGCTTCGTGGTCAGCGAGTCGCAGTTCAACCAGATGTTCCCGAACCGGAATCCGTTCTACACGTACAGCGGTCTCACCGCCGCCCTCAGCGCCTACCCCGGCTTCGCCAACACGGGCAGCGACACGGTGAAGAAGCAGGAAGCTGCGGCGTTCCTCGCGAACGTCAGCCATGAGACCGGCGGCCTGGTGCACATCGTCGAGCAGAACACGGCCAACTACCCGCACTACTGCGACTGGAGCCAGCCGTACGGCTGTCCGGCCGGCCAGGCGGCGTACTACGGCCGCGGACCGATCCAGCTCAGCTGGAACTTCAACTACAAGGCGGCGGGCGACGCGCTCGGCATCGACCTGCTGAACAACCCCTGGCGTGTGCAGAACGAGGCGGCCGTGGCCTGGAAGACGGGCCTTTGGTACTGGAACACCCAGAACGGCCCGGGCACGATGACCGGCCACAACGCCATGGTCAACCAGGCCGGATTCGGCCACACGATCCGCTCCATCAACGGATCGCTGGAGTGCGACGGCAAGAACCCCGCGCAGGTCCAGAGCCGGGTCGGCAAGTACCAGCAGTTCGCCCAGATCCTGGGCGTGCCCACCGGCTCGAACCTCTACTGCTGAAACCGGGCCGCCCCTGAACGGGCCGCGGACCGGGGAGACACCGTCCCCCGGTCCGCGGCCGCACCATCTCACACGGTCCGCAGGCAACCCGCAAGATCCTGTCCCCGTCTTCCGGGACCGAGAGGCACCCGGGCGAACCGGGCGCCCCGATCACGGAGTTGAGGAGGGGACCGTTGATACGTGCCCGGAGGACATGGGCCACCGCGATAGCGGCGCTCACGGTGGTGGGGATGTCGCCCGCGGTGGCGCAAGCCCGGCAGCCACCCGACGTCCGGACCGCCACTGCGACGAACATCAACGACCGTGATCTGCCGCCCGGCTGGCGGATCACCCAGGGCGGCGGGGGCAGCGCGCTGGAGTGGCGCTCACCGCGTCCGGTGCCTGCGGGCGACGCGCGCGTGGAGTTCCACGCCGGTGGCAAGCTGGTCGGCGCCCCCCGGCCGGACAACGACGGCCGGACCTTCCGGCTGCCCCTCGACGACGCGCGCACAGCAGACCTGACCGGCCTCCAGGTGCTGGCGGCCGGCCGTCGTCTGGACCAGGGGGCCGACGCCGCCTCCGACGCCCGCGGCCGGCGTTCCGCGCAACCGCCCGCCCCGAACCCACCGGCCGTCCCGGCGGGCTCCGTCGACCCCGGCAGACCCGGCACGTACCGTACGACCACCGGCGAGTACACGCTCGACCCGGTCCGCCTGCCCGGATTCCCGGCACCGGTCGAGATGCGTGGCGTCGTCGTCGCGCCGAAGGACGCCCCCGGCAAACGGCCGGTCGCGCTGTTCCTGCACGGCCGGCACTCCACCTGCTACGTCCCCGGCAGCGACAAGGTGACCATCGACTGGCCCTGCGCCGGAGGCACCGAGCCGATCCCGAGCCACCGGGGCTATCTGCGCGACCAGAAGCTCCTGGCCTCCCAGGGCTATGTGACCGTGTCGGTCTCCGCCAACGGCGTCAACGGCCAGGACTGGAACGCGGAGGACGGCGGCGCACAGGCGCGTTCGTCGCTGGTGCGGACGCACCTGGCCCGCTGGGCCGACTGGGCCGCCAGGCCGGCCACGGCCCCGGCGGCCGTACGCAAGGCTCCGAAGACCGACCTGTCGCGCACCTTGCTCGTCGGCCACTCGCGCGGCGGCGAGGGCGTCAACCGCGCCGCCATGGACAGCCTCTACCCGCCCCCGGCCGGCCAGGACGGCTACCGCGGCAAGGTGCGCTGGCATGTCCGCGGTACCGTGCTCATCGGCCCGACGATCTTCGGCCAGAACCCGGTGCCGGACGTGCCGTCGCTGACGATCCTGCCGGGCTGCGACGGCGACGTCTCCGACCTGCAGGGACAGGTGTACGCCGACGGCACCCGCGGCGTCAGCCGGGGCAAGGCCCTGCACAGCTCGGTCTACATGGTCGGCGCCAACCACAACTACTTCAACAGCGAGTGGACTCCGGGCCGGGCCCAGGCGCCCGCCGACGACGACTTCTGGCACGACCCGGAGCAGCCGGACCCGGTGTGCTCGCCCGGGGCCGCCACCCGGCTGACCGCCGACCAGCAGCACCGGGCCGGCGCCACCTACATCGCCGCCGCCGCCCGGCTGTTCGTCGCCGGGGACGACCGGGTGCGCGAGCTGCTCGACGGCTCGGGCCGCCGGGCCCCCTCCGCCGACCCCGCGCGGGTGCTGACCCACGCGGTCGGCGCGAACCGCGGTGCCGGGTTCCTGCCGGACGGCTCCGTGCGGGTGACCGGCGGACGGCTGTGCTCCGCGATCGACCCCGACCCGCGCGCCGCCTGCCTCGGCACCTCGGCGGGCGGTTCCTCTCCGCACTTCGCGTACTGGCAGACAGAACGCGAGACCGGCCGCCGCGCCGTGGCGCTGCGCTGGACCGCACCGGGCTCGGCGGTGAAGGTGCGCCCCGGAAAGCCGCTCTCCGTCAAGGGCGCCAAGAGCCTCGCGCTGCGCGTCTTCGTGCCTGCGAACACCACCGGGACTCGGCTGGACGTGTCCGTCACCGACGCCGCCGGCAGGCGGGCGGACCTCGGCCGCGTCCGGGTGGACGGGCTGCCGGGCAGCGACCGTACCTCCTCCTACTGGGCGCGCGAGGTACGCGTACCGCTCACCGCGGCCACCCGCGCCGGTCTCGACCCGCGCCGGATCGCCTCCCTGGAGCTGACCCCGCGCACCGGCTCCGGACAGGCGTGGCTGATGGACGCCTGGGCGTGGAGCCCTGGCACCCCCGAGGTGCGCGAGGCCCCGCTGGTCCGTGTCGACATCGGCCGCCTGAAGGTCAAGGAGGGCGACTCCGGCGTCCGCACGTACCAGGTGCCCGTGCGGGTGTCCGGCAAGGGCAGCGGCACGGTACGGCTGTACGTCCTGGACCCGGTCACCGGCGCGGCAGAAGACCGCCTGGTGACGGTCCGGTCCGGCCGCAGCACCATCGACGTACGGGTGAAGGTGAAGGGCGACAAGCGGTACTCCTGGGACATGTCCCACGACGTGCTCGTCAAGGCGGTCCGGGGTTCGGTCGTCGGCTCGCACGCGGGTGGGGTCACCGCCGAGAACGACGACCCGGTGCCCGAGATCACTGTGGAACCGGTCGCCGGCAAGGTGACCGAGGGGCAGCCGCTGACGTGGCGGGTCTCCCTCTCCGCGCCCGCCGACGTGGAAATGACGAAGACGCTCCGGATCGTGCCCGTCCCGGACCGCTCCGAGCTGTCCACCAAGGACGTCGACCCGCAGTGGCTCCTGGACCTGACCGACGAGGTGCCCGACGGCGCAGTCCCGCTGTCCCGGCTGGACTACGCCTACCTGTGGGCATCGGTACCCGCCGGGCAGACCGGAGCGGAGGTGACCGTACCCACGATCCGCGACCAGGTGGCCGAGCAGACCGAGTACGTCGGCCTCCGGTCCACCGACGACGAGGGCGAGCCGCACGGCCCGCTCCTGACCGGCACGGTGCTCGACGCTTCGTAGCTCCGCGCCTCACGGCAGGGTGAGCCCGCACCACATCACCTTGCCCGGGTCGCGTTGGCCGGCACCCGTGCTCTTCTGCGTGTACGTCCGGCCGGGCAGCGTCGTGCCGACGCCCTCCGGGCCGCCGTACGTGACGAAGATCCTGCCCCCGGGCGCG
>NZ_JBSFUB010000028.1:0-74258 GCF_053591575.1 Streptomyces altiplanensis
GAAGACAAGCGCCGTCTTGTCGATGACGCCGGACTCGGCCATCTCCTCGATGAGGCTCCCGGCCCGGGCCGGGAGCGCCACCGCCTTTCCCCGGCGCCTGAGCTGCCCTTACGTCCGACAGGAGCCCCGGACGAGCCCGGAGTAGGGTAATGCGTAGGCAAAGCAGCCGGCCGCTTTGTGTGCTTTCGGCCGCCGCCCGGAAGTCCCTCCTTGCCGTGGCCGGGCAGCAGACCGGGAGGCAGAGCATGAGTACGCGCCGCACCACGCTGCCGGGCGTCGGCACGCAGTACGACTTCGTCACCGACGGCGGTCAGCACATCTCCGTCGTCGCGCACAAGGACGGGCGGCGCTTCCTCGGCTTCTACGACCGCGACGATCCCGACGCGTGCCTGCTCTCCGTCCCCCTGACGCCCGACGAGGCCACGGCCCTCTCCCACCTCATCGACGCGGAGCCCGGCCACGCCGTGCGCACGTCCGGAGTCGACCTCGTCACCGAGCACATCCCCGTGACCGGCAAGTCGCCGTACGTCGGGCGGCCGCTCGGCGACACCCGGGCGCGCACCCGCACCGGCGCCTCGGTCGTCGCCGTACTCCGGCGGACCGCCGTGACGCCGTCACCCGGGCCGGACTTCCGGCTGAGCGTCGGGGACACGCTGGTCGTCGTCGGCACGCGCGAGGGCGCCGACGCGCTCGCCGGGATCATCACGGGGGGCTGAGCCGTGCACAACACCGCCGCGCTGCTGATCGAACTCGGAACGCTCATCCTCGCGCTCGGCGTCATCGGCAGACTGGCGGAACGGGTCGGCCTCTCCCCCATCCCGCTCTACCTGCTGGCCGGGCTCGCCTTCGGGCACGGCGGGCTGCTGCCGCTCGACGCCAGCGAGGACTTCGTGGCCGTCGGCGCCGACATCGGCGTCATCCTGCTGCTGCTCCTGCTCGGGCTGGAGTACAGCGCGTCCGAGCTGGTCACCAGCCTCAGGACCCAATATCCGTCGGGGGCCGTGGACTTCGTCCTCAACGCGACACCGGGCGCCGCCGCCGCGCTCCTCCTCGGGTGGGGGCCGGTCGCCGCCGTCGCCCTCGCGGGCGTCACCTGGATCTCGTCGTCGGGGGTCATCGCCAAGGTACTCACCGACCTGAGCCGTCTCGGCAACCGCGAGACCCCTGCCGTGCTCGGCATCCTGGTGATCGAAGACCTGTCGATGGCGGTCTACCTGCCGCTGCTGACCGCGCTGCTCGCGGGCGTCGGCCTGGCGGGCGGCAGCGTGGCGCTGGTGATCGCGCTCGGCACGGTGGGGATCGTCCTGTACGTCGCGCTGCGCCACGGGCGTCTCATCAGCCGGGCCGTGTCGTCCGACAACCCCGAGATGCTGCTGCTCGTCGTACTCGGACTGACGGTGCTGGTGGCCGGTGTCGCGCAGCAGCTCCAGGTCTCGGCGGCGGTCGGCGCGTTCCTGGTCGGCATCGCGCTGTCGGGGGACGTCGCGGAGGGCGCGCGCACGCTCCTCGCACCCCTGCGGGACCTCTTCGCCGCCGTCTTCTTCGTCTTCTTCGGCCTGTCGACCGATCCGACGGACATCCCGCCGGTGCTGCTGCCCGCGCTGCTGCTGGCCGTCGTGACGGCGTTCACGAAGATCCTCACCGGCTGGTACGCCGCCCGGCGGGCCGGCATCGGCACACGGGGCCGGCTGCGGGCGGGCGGGGCGCTGGTGGCGCGGGGCGAGTTCTCGATCGTGATCGCGGGCCTGACGGTGGCGACGGAGCCCCGGATCGGGCCGATCGCGACGGCGTACGTCCTGATCCTGGTCCTCCTGGGCCCCCTGGCGGCGCGCTGGACCGAGCCACTGGTTTCGCGGATGAGGCGGTGGGGGCGAGGGCGGGGAAAGGGCGCCGGGCGGGCGGCCGGGGCGCGGGAGCAGGGCCCGCCGTCCCTGCACCGCGAGGCGTTCGGCCTGACGGCGCACGTGGCACCGGAGCAGCGGCGCGGCGTCTGAACGGGAGCGCGGCGGTCCGCGGGGAGCCACGGACCGCCCTGGAATACGACAGGGAGGCGCACCGTTGTAGGGTTTGTTCAACATTCAACTAGAGGCTTCCCCGCCTCGGAGGTGAGCGCTGTGCAGTTCGGGATCTTCACCGTTGGTGACGTGACGACCGACCCCACCACCGGCAGGACGCCGACGGAGAACGAGCGCATCAAGGCCATGGTCGCCATCGCGCTCAAGGCCGAGGAGGTCGGGCTCGACGTCTTCGCGACGGGCGAGCACCACAACCCGCCCTTCGTTCCCTCGTCGCCCACGACCATGCTGGGCTGGATCGCGGCGCGCACCGAGAACATCATCCTGTCCACGTCCACCACGCTGATCACCACCAACGACCCGGTGAAGATCGCCGAGGACTACGCGATGCTCCAGCACCTGGCCGGCGGCCGGGTGGACCTGATGATGGGACGCGGCAACACCGGCCCGGTCTACCCGTGGTTCGGCAAGGACATCCGCCAGGGCATCCCGCTCGCCGTCGAGAACTACGCGCTGCTGCACCGCCTGTGGCGCGAGGACGTCGTCGACTGGGAGGGCAAGTTCCGCACCCCCCTCCAGGGCTTCACCTCCACACCGCGCCCGCTGGACGGTGTACCGCCCTTCGTCTGGCACGGCTCCATCCGCTCCCCCGAGATCGCCGAGCAGGCGGCGTACTACGGCGACGGCTTCTTCCACAACCACATCTTCTGGCCGGCCGACCACACCCGGCGGATGGTCGAGCTCTACCGCGAGCGCTACGCCCACTACGGGCACGGCACCCCGGACCAGGCGATCGTCGGGCTCGGCGGCCAGGTGTTCATGCGCAAGAACTCCCAGGACGCGGTGCGCGAGTTCCGTCCGTACTTCGACAACGCGCCGGTCTACGGGCACGGGCCCTCCCTGGAGGACTTCACCGAGCAGACCCCGCTGACCGTCGGCTCGCCGCAGGAGGTCATCGAGAAGACGCTGGCCTTCCGCGAGTACGCGGGCGACTACCAGCGCCAGCTGTTCCTGATGGACCACGCGGGCCTCCCGCTCAAGACCGTCCTGGAACAGCTCGACCTGCTCGGCGAGGAGGTCGTGCCGGTGCTGCGCAAGGAGTTCGCGAAGAACCGCCCGGCGAACGTGCCGGACGCCCCGACCCACGCCTCCCGGGTGGCCTCGGTGACCGCACAGGAGAAGACCGCACAGGAAGAGAACGAGGTGACCTCATGAAGCTCGTGGTCGTATCGGCGGGCCTGAGCGTGCCCTCCTCCACCCGGCTCCTCGCGGACCGGCTGGCGGAGGCGACGCGCACCTCCCTGGGTGCCCCGGACGACGCCGACATCCGCGTCGTCGAGGTACGGGAGCTGGCGACCGCCATCGCGAACCACCTGGTCACCGGCTTCCCGAGCCCGGCACTGTCCGAAGCGATCGACGCGGTCACGGAGGCGGACGGCCTGATCGCCGTCACCCCCGTCTTCTCCGCCTCGTACAGCGGTCTGTTCAAGTCGTTCTTCGACCTGATCGACAACACCGCCCTCGTCGGCAAGCCGGTCCTGATCGCCGCGACCGGCGGCACGGCCCGGCACTCCCTGGCGCTGGAGCACGCCATGCGTCCGCTCTTCGCCTACCTGCGGGCGCTGGTCGTACCGACGGCGGTGTACGCCGCCTCGGAGGACTGGGGCTCGCAGGGGGACGCCCGTACGGACGACCTCCCGCGCCGGATCGAGCGGGCGGGCGCGGAGCTGGCGGAGCTGATGGAGTCGCGCGCCGGGTCCCGCCGGCCCGCCGGCGAAGCGGTGGTGCCGTTCGCCCAGCAGCTCGCGGCGCTGCGGACCGGCTGATCCGGCCGGTCCGGACGGGCCGACCGACCCGGTTCACGTGACGGTGAGGTCCGCCCACACGACCTTGCCGACGTTACGTTCCGTCACGCCCCACGCGTCCGCCAGCGCCTCCACCACGAGCAGCCCGCGCCCGCCCTCGCCGTCCCCGTCGTCCCCGGCGGGGCGGGCGCGCGGCCGTCGCTCACCGCGCGTGTCCGCCACCTCGATACGGACCCGCCCTCCCGCCAGCCACAGGAGACGCACCTCGAAGTCCCGTCCGGGCACGTGCCCGTGCGTCACGGCGTTCGCGGCCAGCTCCGCGACGACATGGGCGACGGCGTCGGAGGGCGCGGTACCGAACGGCACACCCCAGGTGTCGAGCTGCTGGACGGCGAGCATCCGCGCGAGCCTGGCCCCACGGCGGGTGGAGCTGAAGCGCTGGACGAACTCGGCGGTGACGGAAGCGATTTCGACGTTCATGTGACAGAGCGTGTCTGTCCCGCCGTACCCTGACCAGGTATGACCGTTGGACGCTGGGTAACTGTACGGGCACGCACGGCACGGTGTACGGCACGTCGGCCGTGACCGGGAGAGCGGTACGGCATGACGGAATCCGTGAACCAGGAATCACGCCCCGAGCTGCCCTCGGAGGCGGACGGCACCGCGCACCTGTTCCGTGCGATCGGCAAACAGGTGAGGGTGCTGCGGGAGAACCTCGCCATGAGCCAGAAGGACCTGGCCACGGCGACCCACTGCGGGCTCGACCTCGTCTCCGCGATGGAACGGGGCGTACGGACCCCGCAGCCGGAGTTCCTGGACCGGGCCGACGACGCGCTGAAGGCGGGCGGGGTGCTGCGGGCGGCGATCCCGGACGTGCGGGAGGCGCAGAAGAAGGCACGGACGCGGCATCCGGAGTGGTACCGGAATTACGCGAAGCTTGAGGCGGAAGCGATTGAGCTGCACCACTACGGCAACCAGGCCGTGCATGGCCTGCTTCAGACAGAGGAATACGCGAGAGCCATCTTCGCTCAGTGGCGACCACTACTGAGCGAAGAGACGATCGAAAAGCGAGTGGCCGACCGGCTTTCCCGACAGCAGATATTCGAGCAGTGGCCCTCTCCGATCTTCAGTTTCGTTCTGGAAGAGGTCGTGCTGCAACGGCCCATCGGTGGACGCGAGGTTCTGCACCGCCAACTGCGTCAGCTGCTCCGCCTCGGCCGATTGCGCACAGTCGAACTTCAAGTAATGCCGACCGATCGCGAGGAACATCCCAACATGGACGGCTCGTTCAACGTGCTGACAGCCAAGAGCGAGCAGCAGGTGGGCTATACAGAGGTCCAAGGTCATCCACGCCTGGTAACTGACGCACGGGAGGTCCGCGAGCTTGCTGCCCGCTATGGGATCATCCGGGCGCAGGCTCTCACGCCTCGGGAGTCGCTTGCTCTGATCGAGAGGATGCTGGGAGAACTATGAACATCGATGAACCCACCTGGTTCAAGTCCAGCTACAGCGGCGGTGCGGGCGGCGACTGCCTCGAAGTCGCCTACGACTGGCGCAAGTCGAGCTACAGCAGCGGTGAAGGCGGCGAATGCGTAGAGATCGCCGCGCACCCCACCACCATCCACGTCCGCGACTCCAAGGTCACCGACGGCCCGCAGCTCGCCGTCGCCCCCGCCTCCTGGGCCGCGTTCGTCTCGTACGCCCGCGCCTGACGCGCGAGCCCGCGACCGACGCCCTCACCAGCGACACCTGTCGTGTGGGGAGGGCGTCGGTGTCTGCTCACTACGCTTGTCCGGGCAGCGGTCGTTTCACAGCGGTGATCACGGCGGTCGCGGCGGCGGTCACGACGAAACTCCCCACCATGACCATCCCCACGCCGATCACGAAGAGGCCGCTGCCGTCGTCCGACCAGTCGTAATAGGCGGCAACGGTCAGGCCGGCCGTGGTGCCGAGCACAGCGGCTGCGATGTAGCGCCGGGACGCCGCCCAGTACAGCGGCGCCAGCAGAGTCAGCACCAGCCCGATCACCTGCCACGCCTCGTACGGGCCGGTCGTCGACCCATCAGGCTGTACGTCGCGATGCTGGTCCCAGCCGAGCCAGGCGGCCCACGCCGCTACCGTCACCACAGCCAGCACGAGGATCGCTGCCAGCTGGGAATCGATTTTCGGGAGTCGTTGTCGCATGGCCCGAGACTTCCGCCTCGCGCCCGTCGCCGGCCAGAGCGCACGTACTCAGACGCATGCGAGTACTTCGACGTGCGCCCGAGTGGATTGATCGCCCCGCCGCGATGCGGCAGCCGATGCCGGAACGGTGCGCAGCAGCCGAGTGCCCTCACCCTCAGGTGGGGGCATTTCGCTGGGCATATGCGGTAGTTGGGCGCGGTGCTGTACGGTAACCGCATCATCACGCTTCGTGTCTGTCCGGACACGGGGCGGTCCCCGGCGGTGCGCCAACACCATCCGAGGACCTTCACCATCGAGGACCATCTAGGAGTCCCGAGGATGCTTCGGCATGCTATCGCGCCCCTTCGGCGCTACACGAAGGCTTCGCACGACGTCGTGCAGCACCCGCGTCTGAACAGCGACGCGAAGATCCTGCTCCTGTACGTACAGGGCCTCCCCGAGGGCTCGACCGCCAGGTCCCTCAGCGCGCACGCGGAGCGCCTCGGCATCAAGGGCCGGGCGTACCAGAAGGTCAAGCAACTCCTCGCCGCCTGCGGCTTCCTGCACGAGTGGCGCCACCAGGACGAGCGGGGCCGCTGGGTGACCGATCAGCTCCTCGCCAACGTCCGCCTCACCCCCGAGGAGGCGACGGCCGTCCGGGACGGGGGCGTACCGAGTACGCACATGCGGACGGTCGGTGAACCAACTCCTCGGACGGTCGGTGACTCCCCTTCGGGGGTTAACAACGGGGAGAAGAACACTCCCCACCCACCCACCAAGCCGCAGGAGCCCGAAGCGGAACCGGCGGCCCCTGCCACCGACGACCCCGAAGACCCCGAACGCGCGCTCGCGGAGAACGTCCTGCTCTCCCTGCGCCAGACCCGCCGCGAGCTGCACCTGGGCGAACGCGAGGCCCGCACCCTCTCCGCAATCGCGGCCGACTGGCTGCGCAGAGGCATCAGCGCGACGGACCTGCGGCACGCGCTGACCAGCGGGCTGCCGCCGGCCGGCGTCCGGTCCGCCGTCGGGTTCCTGCGGCACCGCCTGACGGAGAAGATGCCGCAGGAGCGGCCCGCCGTACGCCCGCCGCACGAGACCGCGCTCCGGCCGGAGGCCCACCGCCCGAAGCCCCTCGTCACCTGCGAGGGCCCCGGCCCCGAGCACCTCTTCCGGCCGCTGGACGACGAGACGCGGTGCGGCCGCTGCCGCCAGGACGCGGCCTGGGAGACCCACACCGCGAAGCACCCGCCCCACGGCCCGTCCCCAACCCCGGCACCGGCACCGGGCACGCGCTGAGACCCGCCGTGCATGCCGATGTGGAAGGTTTTGAGCACCAGGATCGGCGGAGAGAAGACGGCCGTGATCGCTGTCGCAGGACCGGTGCCGGTGCCGGTGCCGGTGCCTACGATGACGGGATGGTTCACGATCCGGTGGCGTACGTACGGTTCCAGGGCACGGTTCCCCGGGCGCGGGGGAACTTCCCCGGGGTCTTCGGGCTCGTCAACGGCCTGGCGCGGGACGGGAAGCTGACGGCGGAGCAGGAGCGGTTCCGGCGTACGAACAACGACTGGTACGACGCGGCGTACACCGACCCGAGCACCGTCGACCCGGCCGTCTACGACGAGCGCGTCAATCCGGGCGCGGCGGCCTGGTTCAAGCCGACCGCCGTGGAGCTGATCGCGCGCGTGGGCGGCTATCTGGAGATCCTGGCCGCCCACGGCGTCGCGTACCGGCTCGTACGGTCGACGGATCCGGGGCGCGTCGTCTACGAGGACGCGCACCAGATCGTCGTCGTCCCGCACGGCTGAGGGGAGCCGGCCGGCGGCTACGGTGCGGCGGGGCCGGGTGCGCGCACTCCGCTCAGATGCCGAACTCCGTGGGCGGCACACCGAGAGCGGCGCAGGCTTCACGGATGGCGTACTGCTCGGACGGCTCGAAGTATCCGTCGGCGCCGGCGACGACCATGCCGGTCTGGATGACCGCACGGGCCTCCGCGGGCTTCTTGGCGGCCTTGGCGATCACCTGGAGCACCTCGGCCTTGCCCAGTTCGAAGTTGGACAGGAGCCGGTCCACATGCTGGTTGAAGCGCTGGCGGAGCTGGTCCGCCGGGAAGTTCTGCAACACCTCGTTGGAGACGATCAGCTCCTCCACGCGCTGCCGCTCCGCGGGCTCCACCTGCCCGTCGGCGGCTGCCACCAGGGCGCACATCGCCATGCTGGCGTCCCGGTAGGCGCCGCTCTTGAGCTCGGTCTTGACCGAGGCGAGCTGGGTCTTGAACAGACCGATCAGCTGGGCCTTGGACCCGCCCGAGCCCGAGCCCGAACCGCGGGATCCGGATCCGCTCTGCCCGTAGGCCCCGCTCTGGCCGGGGGCACCGCCCTGTCCGTGCCCCCCGCCCGTGCCCCGACTGCTCTGGGACTGCTGGAAGCTCTTGGCCTGGTCCTTGATCCGGTCCCAATTCACCACTGGTGCCACCTCGGCTTGTACGGCTGTCGACTGCCTTCGCGTTCTGTCAGGTGAACGTCTCGGGGAGTGATCGGGTTCCCGGATGGCAAAGCAGAAGTAAAGAAGGCCGTCACTTGCGGTTGTAGAGCCGCATCGTGACCGTGCCGAAGACGACCAGCAGCACCGCCGACCAGCCGAGCGTCCAGCCGATGTCGGCGGCCGGCCAGTTGCCCGCCATCAGTTCGCGCACCGCCGTGGCCACGTGGGTCACCGGGCTGTTGTTCACGAACGCCTGGAGCCAGCCCGGCATCGTCTTCGGGTCGACGAAGACATTGCTCAGGAACGTCAGCGGGAAGATCACCATCATGCTGACGCCCATCACCGACTTCTCGGTGCGCAGGAACAGGCCGAACATCGTCCAGATCCACGAGAACGCGAACGCGAAGACCATCAGCAGCGCCACACCGGCCACGGCGCCGAGCACCCCGCCGTGCGGGCGGTAGCCGATGATCAGGCCGACCGTCAGCATCACGACGGACGCGATCAGGTAGCGGATGACGTCGCCGAGCAGGTAGCCGACCATCGGCGCCGGGCGCCAGATCGGCAGCGTACGGAAGCGGTCGAAGACGCCCTTGGTGATGTCGGTGTTGACGGAGACGCCCGTGTACATGGTGATCATGACGATGCTCATGGTCAGGATGCCGGGCAGCAGGAACTGGATGTACTCCGCGACCGACCCGGCCAGCGCTCCTCCGAAGAGGTACGTGTACATCAGCACCATCATGATCGGGAACGCCGTCACGTCGAAGAGCTGCTCCGGCACGTGCTTGATCTTGAGCATGGCGCGCCAGCCGAAGGTGAGGGAGGCGGAGAGCGCGCTGGGGCGCGGTGGCCGGTCCCTGCTCACGAGGAGCGCGGCCAGCTCCTCTGCCTTCGGTGCTTCGAGGGCGAGTGGGTCGAGGCTCTTGTCCTTGGTCGCGACGGTGCTCATGCCGTGGCTCCTGTCGTCGTGTCGTCCGTCGTGACGTCCGCCGTCCCGTCTGTCGTGCCGCGCTTCTTGTCGCTCTTCTTGTCGCCGTCGGTCAGGGCCAGGAAGACCTCGTCGAGGCTGGGCTGGCCGAGCGCGAAGTTGTCCACGGTGATGCCCGCCGCGGTGAGCTCCGACAGCGCCCGCGCGGCCTGCTCCGCCGCGCCGAGGTCGCTCGCCCGCCCGTTGACCGTCGCCGTCAGGGCGACCGGGTCCGCGTCCAGCTGTACGGCGGTGTCCAGCGCCCGCGTCAGCACCCGCTCGGCCTCGGGGCGCTGCGCCGGGTCGCGCAGCCGCAGGTGCACGGAACCGGAGCCGACCGACGCCTTGAGCTCGCCCTTCGTGCCCTCGGCGATGACCTTGCCGCGGTCGATCACGGCGATGCGGGACGCCAGGTGGTCGGCCTCGTCCAGGTACTGCGTGGTCAGCAGCACCGTCGTGCCCTGCGCCACGACCGCCCGCACGATGTCCCACACCTGGTTGCGGCTGCGCGGGTCGAGGCCGGTCGTCGGCTCGTCGAGGAAGAGCAGGTCGGGTGTGTTGAGGATGCTCGCGGCGATGTCGATACGGCGCCGCATGCCGCCGGAGTAGTTCTTGACCTGGCGGCCGGCCGCCTCCGCCAGCCCGAACGCCTCCAGGAGCTGGGCCGACCTGGCGCGGGCGGCGGGCTTGGAGTGGCCGAGCAGCCGGCCGAGGAGCACCAGGTTCTCCGTACCGGTCAGGTCCTCGTCGACCGACGCGTACTGACCGGTGAGGCTCACCCTCCCGCGCACCGCGTCGGCTTCCCGCACCACGTCCTTGCCGAAGACCTGCGCCACGCCGCCGTCCGGGCGCAGCAGGGTCGCGAGCATCTTCACCGCGGTGGTCTTGCCGGCGCCGTTGGGGCCGAGGACGCCGTACACGGTGCCGGTCGGCACAGCGAGGTCGATGCCGTCGACAGCCCGGTTCTCACCGAACACTTTGACCAGGCCCGCCGTCTCGACGGCGAGCTCCGGGCCGGGGTGTCCACTCATGTCTTCCGCCCCTCCGAGGGGTCGTCGGAACCTCTTTCCCAGTGTTGACCGGCCCGGTCCCGCAAAGTAATCGTTCTTTGGTCCTACAGCTCATTTCTCCGTCCCGCCCGCCGTGCGCGGCGCCTTGGAGCTGCACGGCGGCCGGAGGTGTGCTGGGGTGGGTGTGGGGTAGTGGAGTGGTCCGGGCGATCCGACCGATGCGACGGAGGCGAGCCGCCATGGAAGACGCCAACCAGAAAATTCTCGACACCATCAACAGCCTGGTCGGCGAGGAGCGCGAACTGCGTGAGCGCTCCACCCGGAAACTGGGGCTCGACGACACCGAGCGCACCCGGCTGAAGGCTGTGGAGGTCCAGCTCGACCAGTGCTGGGACCTGCTGCGCCAGCGCCGCGCGAAGTCGGAATTCGGTGAGGATCCGGGTGAGGCGAAGGTGCGGCCGGCGGTCGAGGTCGAGAACTACAAGAACTGAACCGGCAGGAATCCACCGAAATCCACAGGATGTGGACGTACGGGCGCGAGGGTGCCCCCGCTCCGAAAGTTGTCCACAGGCTGTGGACAGTGATACTGCTCCGCGTCGCTGCCGTGCACGAGGAGTTCGACTTCGATCTGTTGAGGGCATGGCTGAGCAGAGAGCAGGGGGCCGGCTGACGCCGCCCGAGTGGCTGACGCAAGGGCTGCGGCCGCAGCGGGCACCGGTCCCGTGGGCCGCCGCCGTCCGGGCCGGGATCGCGATGGCCGCGCCGCTCGCCGTCGGGTTCGCCGTCGACCGGCCGGCGTACGGAGCGCTCGTGTCGATGGGCGCGCTGTCCGGCGTCATCGGCGACACCGCCGACGCGTACCGGATGCGTCTGCTCAACATCGCCGTCCCGCAGCTGTTCGGCGCGGTCGGCGTCACCCTCGGCACGCTCGTGTACGGGCAGGGGTGGCTCGCCGTCGGAGCCCTGACGCTGGTCGCGCTCGTGTCGGGGATGATCTCGTCGATCGGCGCGGTCGCCTCCGTGTCCGGCCTGCTGCTCCTGCTCCAGGCCGTCGTCGGAGCCGGGTTGCCCATGCCGGACCCCTGGTGGACGGCGCCGCTGCTGCTCACCCTGGGCGGCCTCTTCGTCCTCGTACTGACACTGGTCGCCTGGCCGCTGCGGGGCGGGGTGCCGGAGCGGGGCGCGGTCGCGGACACGTACCGGGCGGCCGCGGACCTGCTGGAGGCGGCGGGCCGGGACCCGGACACGTACGACGCCAGGCGCCAGGCCGTCACCCAGTCCCTGAACACGGCGTACGACCTGGTCCTGGCCCGGCGGGCCCGCGACCACGGCCGCCGGAGTCCGCTCGTACGGCTGCTCGCGCAGCTCAACGTCGTCGTACCGCTCGTCGAGTCGGCGCCCGCCGCACATCTGCGGCGGCGGCCGCTGCCGCCCGAGATCCCGGCCGCCGTACGGGGGCTGGCGGACACGGTCGCGGACGGGCGCGCGGGGATGGGAGTGGGTGCGGGCGCGGGTGCGGGTGCGGGTGCGGGGGGAGTGGAGCTGGATCTGCCCGCTCCCACCTCGCCGTCCGGGCGCGCCGTCGACCACGCGCTGCGGCACGCGGCGGCCGTGGTCCTCAGCGCCGGACCCGACGCGGCCGGCATCGCCAATGTCGACGACCGGCTCGGCCGCCCCGCCGCCCTCGGCGTACGGGTCCGCCGCGCCACCCGCAACGTCCTGCTCTCCCGCGCCTCCTGGCACTACGGCCTGCGGCTCGCCCTGTGCATCGGCCTGGCGCAGGCGCTCGTCTCGCTCATCTCCGTGCCGCGCTCCTACTGGGTCGCGCTGACCGTGGTGTTCGTACTGAAGCCGGACTTCGGGTCGGTCTTCTCGCGGGCCGTGCAGCGGGCGTTCGGGACGGCGCTCGGTCTGGTGGTCGCCGCCGCGGTCCTGGCGGAGCTGGAGCGGGGGTGGTGGGACGTACCGGTGATGGTGGTGCTGGCCGCGCTCATCCCGGTCTTCACGGCGAAGGGGTACGCGTTCCAGACGGCGGCGATCACGCCGGTCATCCTGCTGCTGTCGGACGTGCTGAACCACCAGGGGTTCGGGCTGGTCCTGCCGCGCCTGTACGACAGCCTCCTCGGCTGCGCGATCTCGCTGCTGGCCGGGTACCTGCTGTGGCCGGAGAGCTGGAGCACGCGGGTGGGCGCGCGGCTCGCGGACACGGTCGCGGACACGGCGGGCTACGTGGAGTGCGCGTTCGGCCCGTCGAGCCCTCAGGGCGAGCGGCTGCGGCAGCTGCTGCGCCGCCGTCTCTACCGGGACCTGTCGGTCGTGCGCTCCGAATTCCAGCGCGCCCTGACCGAGCCGCCGCCGACCGGGGCGCGGGCGGCGGCGTGGTGGCCGCTGGTGGTCGCGACCGAGCGGATCGTGGACGCGACGACGGCGGCCCGGGTCCGCGTCAACCACGGGGCGCAGCCGCCGGACGAGTCGGAAGTGGCGGAAGTGGCGCGGGAGTTGCATGAGCTGGCGGAGGGGCTGCGGACGAGCGACACGCTGGTGGAGGTACGGACGGACCTCCCCGGCGACGACGAGAGCGTCCTCGCCCCGCTGCGGCAGGAGGTGGCGGCGGCGCGGGCGGTGGCTTCGCCGGTGACTCCACGGGGGTGACGCCGGCGGGGGCGGGGGCTCCTTGGGGGGCGGAGGGTGCGGGGGCTTCGGGGTCGGTGCCGTGCCGGGGCGTCTCCTCGGGCGCCGAACGTTCGGGCACCGGGATCCGCTGCGGGGTGGCTGCGTTCGACGCCCTGCGGGGAGCCCCCGACACGTCCCCTCCCGGCACCGTGACACGGGACGCGGGGCCTTCGGGGGCGGGTGCGGGGGCTTCGGGCCCGTCCCCAGTTCGGGAAGGGGCGGGGGAGAAGCCCCGCGCAGCGGTACCGCGCGCCGCGCTAGAACAGGGGCAGCTGGCCGGGGAACGGTGGCAGTTCGTAGCCGTCCAGGGTGCGCTGCGACGCCGCGGGAGGAGCCGTGCGCTTGGAACCGGCGCACAGGGTCAGCTCGGCGGTGGCGGCCCGGGTGCGCGGGTCGTGGCGTACGAAGCGGCCCGCGACGACGGCGACCTCACGGCCACAGAACGGGCACGGGCGGCGCGGGGAAGTCGACGACATGGCCCTCACTCTGCCAGCCGTCAGCCGGCCGTCGGCTTCGGCCCCTGAAGCCGCTCCATCTCGCGCCGGTCGCGCTTCGTCGGCCGGCCCGCGCCCCGGTCGCGCACCGCCACCGGCGCGACGAACTCGCGGGGCGGGGGCGGCGGGCTGTTGTCGACGTAGCACTCGGCCGCCGCGGGGGCGCCCACGCGCTTGCGGATGATCCGCGAGACGACCACGATCCGCTCCCGGCCGGCGTGGAACAGCCGCACCTCGTCGCCCGCCTTCAGCGCGTGCGCCGGCTTGACCCGCTCGCCGCCGACGCGGACATGGCCCGCCTTGCAGGCCGCCGCCGCCTGGGAGCGGGTCTTGGTGAGCCGTACGGACCAGATCCAGACGTCGATCCGTACGGTCCCGGCGCTGGTCGTCCCCTCGTCTGAAGCCATGGGTCCGAGGGTACGACCGCCCGGCTGCTGACCGCGCGCGAAGCGCACTACTATGCGCACGATCTCCCGTCCGGAGGGGACACCTCCGGACTGGGACAACATCTCTGACTTGTCGCCAAATGTCGTGTCACACAAGGGGAACAGAGCATTCCAATTGTGTCCGGCACACCTCCGGAAGCAGTTGAGAACAGCATGAGCCACACCTCCGGCAGAGGACTCCAGCCCAACGCCCTCGGCACCTTCGAAACGATCGTGATGGCCGTCGCGGGCAGCGCCCCCGCCTACTCCCTGGCCGCCACCACCGCTGTCCTCGTCGGCGCCGTCGGCCTCGCAAGCCCTGCCGCGCTGCTCTACTGCGCGATCCCCATGCTCGGCATCGTCCTGGCCTTCGGCCGCCTCGGCCGCATCGACGTGAACGCGGGCGCCACCTACTCCTGGGTGGGCCGCACCCTGCACCCCTTCCTCGGCTTCATCAGCGGTTGGGCGCTCGTCGTCGCCGCCACGATCTTCATGGTCGCCGGATCGCTTCCCGCAGGTCAGATGACCCTTTCCCTCTTCGACCCGGACCTCGCGTCGAACACCGCGCTCGCCACCGCCGCCGGCGCCGGCTGGTTCCTGCTGATGCTCGCCGTCGTCCTCGGCGGCGCCCGCCTCTCCGCCCGCGCCCAGCTCCTGGTCTCCGGCGTCGAGCTCGCGATCCTCGCCCTCTTCGTGCTCGGCGCGCTCCTCCACAACGGCGCGGCGGCCGCCTTCGACTGGTCCTGGCTCGGCTTCGGCCACTTCGACGGCTTCACCGGCTTCGCCGCGGGCACCCTGATCGCCGCCTTCTACTACTGGGGCTGGGACGTCACCAGCAACCTCAGCGAGGAGACCCGCGACAGCCGCCGCACCGCCGGGCTGGCCTCGCTGGTGGGTGTGGGCGTCGTCTTCCTGCTGTTCGTCGTCTTCACGATCGCCGTCAACGTCATCCTGACGAGCGAGCAGATCTCCGCCCACGACACCAACGTCCTCGCGGTCCTCGGCGAGGTGATCTGGCCGGGCGCGGGCGGCAAGCTGATGGTCCTGGCCGTCGTGCTCTCCACCATCGCCACCCTCGAAACCACCCTGATCCAGGTCACGCGCTCGCTCTTCGCGATGGGCCGCGACCGTACGATGCCGGCCGCGCTCGGCATCGTGCACCGCCGCTGGAACACCCCGTGGGTCGCGGTCGCCGTCGTCGGCACGGTCGCGCTCGTCCTCTTCGTCGCCTCGAACGCGCTCGGCTCGACCGAGAAGATCATGTCGGACGCGCTCGCCGCGATCGGTCTCCAGACGACGCTGTACTACGGGCTCGCGGGGCTCGCCGCCGTCGTCGCCTACCGCAAGACGCTGCTGGCCTCCCCGAAGGACTTCGTCCTCGGCGGGGCCTGGCCGCTGCTCGGCTCGCTGTTCATGTTCTGCGTCTTCGCGGCCTCGCTCACCGAGCTCAGCGCGGCCGCGATCGCGATCGGCCTCGGCGGGCTGGCCGCCGGCGTCGTCCCGATGCTCTGGTACTGGCGGCAGGGCAGCGCGTACTACACCCCCGCGCGGCTCGACGCCACCCGCGCCATCCCGATCGAAGCGGTGCACGTCGGTTCCGGAACGGAGCGCGGGGGCCGCCGGGACCACGTCGACGCCGGATTCCCCACCGACTTCTGACCCCGGCTCCATGACCACGGATTTCCGACCGCCGACTCTCTGACCAGGAGGTGCTCCGATGGCCGTACGCCGCCGCCGTTCCGGATCCGGTTCCGGTCGCGCGCCCGACTTCGACCCGGACTTCGGCGACCGGCCGCTGACCGCGGCCCGGCAGGACATCGTGATCGGCCGCTGGCAGGGCGTACGCGACCTGCTGCGCGCCACGGGCGAGAACTGGCCCCTGCGCACCCACCGGCTGCGGCTGCTCGCGAACGCGGCCGCGAGCAGCTCCGTGGTGGAGACGTGGCGGGCGGCCGAGCCGGACAGCCCGGACGCCGCGGTGCTGCGGGCCGCGACCGAGGTCGTACGGGTCTTCAACCAGGCCATCGAGGCGGGACGCGGCACCGAGATCGACCGCGCCCGTATCGACGTCGCCGTCATGACCTGCCTGAGCGCGGCCGACGCGCGCCCCGCAGACCCGATGCCCTGGGTGTCGCTGCTGACCGTGGCGCGGCTGTACGGCGACGGGGTCGGCCGGGCGGAGCTGCGCGAGTGGTGGGAGGAGCTGCGGCGCCGCGACCCGTACAACATCGAGGGCCATGTGCAGCTGCTGCGCTACCACTCGGCGCGCTGGCACGGCACGCACGGCCGGATGTACGACTTCGCCCGCGACGCGGCGGGCGCGGCGCCCGCCGGGTCGCCGCTGCCGGTGCTGGTGCAGATCGCGCGGGTGGAGGAGTACCGGTACGTCGCGGCGGCGGCCAGGGGCCGCCCGGTGCGCGGCTTCGACCAGCACTGGCACCACGAGCTGGCCGTGACGGAGGTACGCCGGACCCAGGAGCGGTGGCTGGGCGGGCGGCCGCCCGGCCCCGTGGCCCCGGAGGAGGTCGGCGAACTGAACTACCTGGCGCACGCGGCCTGCTGGGCGGGCCTGCCGGACGAGGCGCGGGAGGCCTTCGCGCTGCTGGACGGACGCGCGGCGCGGGTGCCGTGGGCGTACACGGGGGACGCGGCGGAGCAGTACACGAGGTGGCGCGACCAGGTGGGCGCGGAACGCGGAAGGGGCTGAAGCCCGCCGTCACCGGCACGCTCCAGCCCCTTCGGCGTACGGCTACACGCCGATGTCGCGGCCGTCCTTGCGGTAGACCGCCACGACCGACGGGCGGACGATCCTGCCGGGGCCGTCGGGCCAGACCGACGCCGGCTTCTCGACGCTCGCGCCGTCGACCTCGCCCGGGTGCTGGACCGCGACGAGCACGCGGCGGTCCTGGATGACCGGGCCGCAGGTCTCCGCGCCCTTCGGGACGGTCAGGAACTGCTTCAGCTCACCGCGCCGCTCACCGCGCGTCGCCACGCCGAACAGGCCGTCGTGGGAGCCGAGCTGGTTGCCGTCCGTGGACAGCCACAGGTTGCCGTGCGGGTCGAAGGCCACGTTGTCCGGGCAGGAGATCGGGCTGACCTTGTCCTTCGGGAAGCCCGCGAAGTACGTCGCCGGGTCGTCCGGGTCGCCCGCGACCAGGAAGAGCCGCCAGGCGAAGCCGTCCGATGCCGGGTCGTCCCAGTGCTCGGCGAGCTCCAGGACCTGGCCGTGCTTGTTGAGGTTGCGCGGGTTCGCCTCGTCGGCGCCCGCCTTGCCGGGCTTGCCCCGGTCGGTGTTGTTCGTCAGGGCGACGTACACGCGGCCGGTGCGGGGGCTCGGCTCGACGTCCTCGGGGCGGTCCATCTTGGTCGCGCCGACCTTGTCGCCCGCGAGGCGCGTGAAGACGTACACCTCTTCGGCCGTCATGCCGGGGACGTGCGAGGTGGTGCCGGTGGCGAGCGGGATCCAGACGCCGCTGCCGTCGAACTCGCCGTCATTGGGGATCTTGCCCGTGCCGTCGACCTCGCCGGGGGAGTCGCCGGTGATCTTGGCGACGTACAGCGTGCCCTCGTCGAGAAGGGTGAGGTTGTGCTCGCGGGCGGCCCGCGAGCTGCCCTTCTTCATCCGCTTGGACGAGACGAACTTGTAGAAGTAGTCGAAGCGCTCGTCGTCGCCCATGTAGACGACGGGGCGGCCGTCGGCGGTCAGGCGGGGCTGCGCGGCCTCGTGCTTGAAGCGGCCGAGCGCGGTGCGCTTGCGGGGCGTCGAGTCGGGGTCGTACGGGTCGAGCTCGACGACCCAGCCCTGGCGGTGGGACTCGTTCGGCTCCTGCTTGACGTCGAAGCGCTTGTCGAAGAGCTCCCACTTGCGCTCGGTGGCGCCGGATCCGATGCCGTAGCGCTTGTCGGTGGCGCTGGAGCCGTTGGCGAAGTACTGGTTGAAGTTCTCCTCGCCGTGCAGGGTCGTGCCCCACGGGGTGGTGCCGCCGGCGCAGTTGTTGAGCGTGCCGAGGACCTTCCTGCCGGTCGGGTCGGCGGACGTCTTCAGGAGCGCGCTGCCGGCGGCGGGGCCGGTCAGCTCGAAGACGGAGGTGGTGTGGAGGCGGCGGTTGAGGTGGTGGCGGGTGACCGGCGTGAGCTTGCCGGACTTGCGCTCCTCCTGGACCACGACGACGGACAGGCCGTGGGCGGCCCAGGCGGTCTCGACCTGCTCGCGGGTGGGCTTGGCCGGGTCGTACCCCTTGAACATCAGGATCTCGTCCGTGTACTCGTGGTTGGCGACGAGTACCTGGCGGCCGTGCTCACCGGGGAGGGGGAGCAGGGAGAGGAAGTCGTTGTTGTAGCCGAACTGGCCGGCCTGCGCCTTGGCGGACTGCTTGTCCGGGTCGAAGGCGGGGGCGCCGCGGAGGATGGGCTCGCCCCAGCGGATGACGACGTTCTGGGCGTAGCCGTCGGGGATGGTGACGGCGTCGGCCGTGTTGGGCGCGACGGGCGCGAAGCGCAGTCCGCGGGCGCCGTCGCTCCTGTCCTTGCCGGCCTGGGGTTTCTGGCGGCCTTCCGCCGCCACGGCCTGCGGGGCGGCGGGGCCGGCGAGGGCCGATGCTCCGGCGGCGGTGGCCACGGTCACCACGGCGGCGGCGCGCATCATCGACCGTCTTGACAGGGCACCGGCTATGACGTCACCGGCGTACTCGTTGTCGCTGGTGTTCGGGACGTCCTGGAAGCAGGCGTCCCCGCAGCGGTAGCGACAGGTCAGCGCGGAGCGCCCACCCGGGTGCGGCGAGTTGAGCAGCGGCAGCAGATTGCGCACGGACCCCTCCAAATGGGCTGTACGGGCTGTGTTTCGGCGCGCCCTGCGCCGACATCGTGTTCGTGTCGGAATGTCTCCGGCCGTGACGTTAGGGGCGTGCGCGCGCGTTCCGGCGGCTGTGGGGTGAACGCCAGGTGAATGCGTGACGGCCGTGCGGGAGTTGACGCGGCGGCGAGGGCGCGTACGGAGTACGGGGCGCGGGGGCGGCCGCCGGGGCGGCCCGGAGGGTCGCACGGGGCGCCGGTGTTCGCCGGCGCGAGCCGCGCGCGCCCGGAACGCGCCCGGAACCGGAACGGCACGGCTGACCCTCCCGAAGATCAACGGGCGGGGCCGCTAACCTTACGTGTCCGCCCTGGCCAGGGTTGATCCCACGGGTGCGGACCTGCATCGCACCCAACTCATGCGAAAGGCCTCGCCCATGGGCATTCGGAGCTTGCTGCGCAAGGTGTTCGGACGCGATCGAGCGGAGAGCAACGAGCAGCCGCCGGCACGGGAGACCTCGACGGCAGCTTCCGTTCCGTCCCAGGCCGAACGTGAGCCGGACCCGGCCTCCGCGCCGGAACCGGAAACCGCGTCCGCCGAGGTCAGGGAGACGGTGGCCTCGGTGCCCGCCCCGTCGCAGGCCACGGCCCAGGAGGACGAGACGGCGGCGGAGAAGCCGGCCGGGAAGCCGACGGCGCCGGGCATCGCATCGGACCTGGTGGCGGCGGCCTTCGACAACCCGTCCGCGTCCCGCACGACGACTCCCCCTCCGGCGCCGAACGTCCCGGCCCAGTCCACCCCGGCCGACCCGGCCACCGCGTCCCCCTCGGCCCCGGCCACGGTCCCCTCGCAGTCCACCGAGCCCGAGGCGAACACGGCCACCCCCGAGCCGGTCGCGGCAGAAGCCCCCGCCGAGCCCGCCGCCGCCGACGAGGCCGCCAAGGCCGACGAAGCCGTACCGGCGACGACGACGGCCGCCGAGCCCGCCGATCCCGCCGAGGAGACCGCGCCCGACGCCGAGCCGGAAACCACCCGCGAACCGGCCGCCGCCGAGGCCGAGGCCGTCCCCGCCGCCGAGCCCGTTGCGGCCACCACCGCCCCGGATCCCGAGCCCGCCGCCCCGGCCGCCGAGGCCGAGCCGGCGCTCACTCCGGCCGCCGCCGCCCCGGAACCGGAAACGGTCACCGAACCCGAGCCGCTCGCCGCCGACGCCGCACCCGAAACGGTCACCGAGCCGGAGACCGGGCCGGCCGGCGAGACCCCGGCCGACACCGAGGACACCTCGCCCGAGCCGGCAGCCGACCCGGAGCCGGTCACCACCGAGCCCCAGGCCGAACCGGCCACAGAGCCCGCCGCGGCCACCGACACCACCCCGGAGCCCGCCCCGGCCGCCGAGCCCGATCCGGCAGCCGACCCGGAGCCGGTCACCACCGAGCCCCAGGCCGAGCCGGCCACCGACACCGCCCCCACCACCCCGGAGCCCGCCCCGGCCGCCGAGCCCGATCCGGCAGCCGACCCGGAGCCGGTCACCACCGAGCCCCAGGCCGAGCCGGCCACCGACACCGCCCCCACCACCCCGGAGCCCGAGCCGGCGCTCACTCCGGCCGTCGCCGCCGCCCCGGAACCGGAAACGGTCACCGAACCCGAGCCGCTCGCCGCCGAAGGGGAGCCCCTCGGCCAGAGCGCCGACGACAGCGACGGCGTTGCCGGCGAAGGCGGGGGTTCCGCCCTTTCCCTCGCGGACATCACGTCGCGCGCCCCCGCGCTCGCCGCCCACTACCGGGCCGCCGGGGCCGCGCTCGACGCCGAGCAGCTCGCCGGGGCGCGGGCGGACGTGTACCTGGTGCTCGACCGGTCCGGGTCCATGCGGTCGTTCTACAAGGACGGCAGCGCCCAGCACCTCGCCGACCGGACCCTCGCCCTCGCCGCGCACCTCGACGGCGACGCCGCCGTACACGTCGTGTTCTTCTCGACCGACATCGACGGGACCGTCGACGTGAGCCTCGGTGCGTACGAGGGCCGGGTGGACGAGGCGCACGCCGCCATCGGGCACATGGGGCGTACGAGCTACCACCGCGCCGTCGAAGAGGTCGTCGCGCACCACGAGAAGTCCGGCAGCGGCCGCCCCGCCCTGGTCGTCTTCCAGACGGACGGTCCCCCCGACGCCAAGGGGCCCGCCAAGCAGGCCCTGGCCGACGCCGCCGGAAAGTCCCTCTTCTGGCAGTTCGTCGCGTTCGGCGAGCACGACGCCAAGGGCTTCGACTTCCTCCGGAAGCTCGACGTCCCCAACGCCGCGTTCTTCCACGCGGGCCCGGCCCCGCGCGAGGTCGCGGACGCCGAGCTGTACACACAGCTGGTCCAGGGGCTGAAGGGCCTCAAGGGCTAGACCACCGGGACGGTGACGGCGGGACCCCGCGAGGACGGGGCACCGCCGTCACCGTCCCGCCGTTTTATGCGTGTGAGTGGATCTCCCGTGGGCCGTTAGGATTTCGACCATGGCGGCCACTGGATCCGAGAAGCAGGGGGCGAAGGCGTTCTACGTCACGACCCCGATTTACTACGTCAACGACGCTCCTCACCTGGGCCACGCCTACACGACCGTTGCAGGTGACGTGCTCACGCGCTGGCACCGTCAGCGCGGCGAGAAGGTGTGGTACCTCACCGGCACGGACGAGCACGGTCAGAAGATCATGCGCACTGCCGAGGCGAACGGGGTCTCGCCCCAGGAGTGGTGCGACAAGCTCGTCGAAGAGGCCTGGAAGCCCCTCTGGGAGCACCTGGACATCGCGAACGACGACTTCATCCGCACGACGGAGAAGCGGCACACCGACCGTGTGCAGGAGTTCGTGCAGGACCTGTACGACAAGGGCGAGATCTACAAGGGCGGGTACGAAGGCCCGTACTGCGTGGGCTGCGAGGAGTACAAGCTCCCCAGCGACCTCATCGAGGCGGAGGACGGCACGAAGCTGTGCCCCGTCCACAAGAAGCCGGTGGAGATCCTCAAGGAGGAGAACTACTTCTTCAAGCTGAGCGAGTACGGCCCGAAGCTCATCGAGTTCTACGAGGCGAACCCGGGCTTCATCCAGCCGGAGTCGGCCCGCAACGAGGTCGTGAACTTCGTCAAGCAGGGTCTCGAGGACCTCTCCATCTCGCGCTCGACCTTCGACTGGGGCGTTCCGGTCCCTTGGGACGACAAGCACGTCATCTACGTGTGGATCGACGCTCTCCTGAACTACGCGACGGCCGTCGGCTACGGCTCCGACCAGGCGAAGTTCGATGAGACGTTCCCGGCGAACGTGCACCTCATCGGCAAGGACATCCTCCGCTTCCACGCGATCATCTGGCCCGCGATGCTGATGGCGCAGGGCCTGCCGGTCCCCGGCCGGGTCGCGGCCAACGGCTGGCTGATGGTCGGCGGCGAGAAGATGTCGAAGTCGAACCTGACCGGCATCAAGCCGCAGGACCTGACCTCGCACTTCGGCGTGGACGCCTACCGCTGGTACTTCCTGCGGGCGATCGCCTTCGGCCAGGACGGGTCGTTCTCCTGGGAGGACTTCACCGCCCGCTACACGAGCGAGCTGGCCAACGACTACGGCAACCTCGCCTCGCGCGTGGCCGCGATGGTCGGCAAGTACTTCGGCGGCACGCTGCCGGAGGCGACGGCGGCCGGTGACGCGGAGACGGCGGTCCAGGGCGGTCTCGCGAAGGCGGTCGCCGAGGCCGACCGGAAGATCGGCGAGGAGCTGGACTTCCAGGGCGGCATCCTGGCGATCTTCGACTTCGTGAAGCAGGTCAACGGCTACATCACGGAGCAGGAGCCGTGGAAGGTGGCCAAGGACGAGTCGCCCCAGGGCAGGGCCCGCCTCGCGACGATCCTCTACACGGCCGCCGAGTCGCTGCGCGCGATGGCCGTCCTGCTGAACCCGGTCATGCCCGAGACCTCGCAGAAGCTGTGGGACTCCCTGGGCGCGGAGGCGGCCCTGGGCGCCCTCGACGGCCGGCCGGTCCAGGACGCGGCCACGTGGGGGCAGCTCCCGGCCGGCGTGACGGTGACGAAGGGCGCGGTGCTGTTCCCCCGCCTGGAGGAGCCGAAGAAGGACTGAGCATCAGCAGTACCGTACGGCGCACGAGGGGGCAGGGCCCGGACATCACCACCGGGCCCTGCCCCTTCGTCGGCCGCCCCCCGCCGCGTCCGGCCCTTGACGGGGAGGCAGGCCCGGAAGGCCGGTCATATGTCCGCTTGAGGTGATTATTGTCTCGACCGATTGGTGCGGAGGCGATGCGCGTCATACGGTCAGCGGTCGACCTTCCTCGTCATCCCCATCCCGCCTTTCAGGTGCGAGAAGGCCGGCCGCCCCCCAACGGCTTCCCCCATTCGATCGTTCCTCCCTGCCAGGAGCCCCGCCCGTGCCCTCTACCGGACTCCCCCGCCGCCGCCGCGTCGTGCAGCTCTCCGCGCTGCTCGCGATGCTCGCGGCATTCGCAGCTCAGCTCGTCGGCGCGTTGCTGGCCCATGTGCCGGTGTTCGTCGCCGCCTCCGCCGCGGGTCTCGCACTCGACCTGTACCTCCAGTACAAGCGGCCCTCCCTGCTCTCGAAGCTGAACCGAATACGCTTCGACGTCACCGTCCGGCAGCTGCTGCGCGACATGCTGATCCTGGTCGGCCTGCTGCGCATCGACGACATCCAGCCGCTGCGTGAGCACTCCCCCCTCACCATCGCGCTGCTGTTCTTCTACGCGCTGCACTTCGTCTGCCAGGCGGTGGCGCTGATGGTCCGGCGTGTCCGCACGCTGCCCATCGTCACCCGCAACATCGACGCCTCGGCGCTGCGCCCCTCCACCGCTCCCCCGCGGATCCTGGCCCGCCGCCCCGGCCACCGGCTGCTCACCTTCTCCGTGCCCGCCACCGCCGGCCTGCTGGTCACCGCGGTCACCGGGGACGTGTACGGCGGCGCCGCCGGCATCGGCGTCTCCCTCGCCCTGATGGCCGCCGGCACCGTCCGCCTGGCCACCTGGCTGCTGCCGAAGAAGCGCCCCGCCACCCAGCAGGAGACGCTGGAGTGGCTGGACGCCTGGCTCGCGGAGTACCGGCCGACCGTGGCGATGTACTTCTCCGGCGGCACCACCTCGGCGTACCAGGCGAACATGTGGCTCTCCACGCTCTCCGAGCTGGACGGCAAGCCGCTGATCGTGCTGCGCGAGCGCTTCATGGTGCAGAAGATCCAGGCCACGGACGTGCCGATCATCTGCATCCCCAAGGTCGCGCACATGTTCGCACTGGAGAACTCGACGCTGAAGATGATGCTGCACCCGGCGAACTCCGGTAAGACCTCGCAGGTGCTGCGCATCCCCTCCATCAAGCACGCCTTCACCAACCACGGCGAGAGCGACAAGCTGTCCAGCTGCAACCCGTACGCCAAGGCGTACGACGAGGTGTGGGTGGCCGGCCCGGCGGCGCGCGAGCGCTACCAGCTCGCCGAGACCGGCGTCGACGACAAGGACGTGGTGGAGGTGGGCCGCCCGCAGCTGGCCCCGATCCTGCCCTACACGGGCGCTCCCGAGGGCACGTACACGACCGTGCTGTACGCCCCCACCTGGGAGGGCTGGGACGGCAACCCCGGCAACACCTCGGTCGTCCTGGCCGGCGAGAACCTCGTCCGCGCGCTCCTGGAGGACGACCGCGTACGGCTGCTCTACAAGCCGCACCCGATGACCGGTTCCGTCGACCCGGAGGCCGGGGCCGCCGACCAGCGCATCCGCGCGATGATCGCCGAGGCCAACACCGGACGCTCCGGCCCCCGCCCCGGTCCCGAGGCCGCCGCCGAACTCGACCGCCGCACCGCCGAACTCGACCGGCTCACCAGCACCGGCTTCCGGACCGGCGTGGACGAGCTGGAGCGGATGCTGCTCCAGGGCTCGCCCGAGGAGGGCCGCGCGGCGGCCGTCGCGGCGGCCGCCGCGGCCTGGGAGGCGGCCTACTGGGCGTCCTTCCCCGAGTGGGAGCACCGGATCGTCGTCACCGCGCGCCCCGGCATCTACAGCTGCTTCAACCAGGCAGACCTGCTGATCAGCGATGTGTCGAGCGTCGTCTCGGACTACCTGTACAGCGAGAAGCCGTACGCCGTGGCCAACACCAGCGGCATGACGGAGAGCGAGTTCCGGGCCGGCTTCCCGACCGTGCGGGCCGCCGCCGTCCTCTCCCCGGACGCGTCCGGCGTCCCGGAGCTCCTGGAGTCCGTGCGCCGTCCGGAGAAGGACCCGTACAAGGAGGCCCGCGCCGAGCTGAAGGAGCACCTCCTCGGCCCGTCCGACCCGCCCTCCCTGGCGCGCTTCAACGCGGCCGCCCTGGCCCTGTGCGCCAAGGCCGACGAGCGCCGCGCCCGCATGACGACCCGCCTCGCCGAGGAAGTCCCCGCTCAGCGCACGGCCGGGTTCGACGACACCTCCGAGGCGCTCGACTCCGACCCGGCCGGATCCGAGGAGCCGGTCAGCGCCTGACGGCACCGCGGAAGCCGGCCGGTCCCCTCCCCGGCCCGGCCACGTCCTTCGCCCCGCCGGTCACCCGACCGGCGGGGCGAAGTGCTGTGCGCCCGCTCAGTCGCGCAGCGACGCCGCGTCGCCCATCACCACCACCGGGTTCTTCGCCGGGTCGATCGTGCGCACGAGGTACTTCATCACGTCCTTCCGCAGGGACACGCAGCCCTGCGTCGGGCCGTCGTGGTCCACGTGGAGCCAGATGCCGCCGCCCCGGGCCGCGCCGAGGGGACGGGTCCAGTCCAGCGGGGTGGTGCCGGGCTCGCGGTTGTAGTCGATGGCGATGACGTAGTCGAAGGAGCCCGCGAGCGGCTCGCCCAGGGAGCCCGTGCCGCGGGCGGTGAAGGCGGGGCCCTCGTCGTACGGCAGCTTCGCGCCCGGATCGGGGAGCAGGCCGCCCGCGTCCGTCAGGGTGAAGACGCCGATCGGGGAGCGCAGGTCGCCGTGCATGTGCTTGCCGGTCCAGCCGCGCAGGCCGTTGTGGGTGGGCCAGGAGGGGCCGGGGCGCCAGGGGGCGCCGGGGCGGTCGCGCTCGTAGAGGACCGCCGTGCCCCGGTTCTCGTCGCGGCCCTCTCCGGTGACGACGAGTGCCTGGCGGGTGCGGCCGGGGACCCGGGCGAGGGTCTTGGGCCCCAGGCCCGGGAGCCGGAGCAGCGGGCGCTTCTCCGGCGACGCGGGCCGGTCCGGTGCGCCCCTGCCCGCCTTGCCGCCGGACACCTCGTGCGCCGGTGCGCCGGGCCGTGGGTCGTCTCGCGGCGCCCCGGTGGCGGGGGCGGTGGAACCCGTACTGGCGCTCGTGCCGCTCGTGCTCGTACCGCAGCCAGCCGCCAGGAATGCGGCTGCCGCCAGCAGCGCGGTCAGCGGCGCCATGGTCCGGTTCCGGCGCTTCATTTCGTGCCTTTCGTCGTCGTGCTGCCGAACGGACCGCCTCGACGCGTTCCGCGGAGAGGCCGGCCACACAGGCCCTCGCTTCCAGGAAGCATCCGCGACATGGAAGAAGGGGCCCGGAACCGATCGATTCCGAACCCCTTCAACCTAAACGCACTACTTGTCGGAAACCGGCTTCCGCAACTGAATGTTGAGCTCCCGCAGGCGGGCCTCGTCCAGCGTCGTCGGCGCGCCCATCATCAGGTCCTGGGCGTTCTGGTTGAGCGGGAACGCGATCGTCTCGCGGATGTTCGGCTCGTCGGCGAGCAGCATCACGATGCGGTCGATGCCCGGGGCGATGCCGCCGTGCGGCGGGGCGCCGAACTGGAAGGCGCGGAGCATGCCCGCGAACTCGCGCTCGACGGTCTCCTTCGAGTAACCGGCGATCTCGAACGCCTTGAACATGACGTCGGGCTCGTGGTTGCGGATCGCGCCGGAGGACAGCTCGACGCCGTTGCAGACGATGTCGTACTGCCAGCCCAGGATGGACAGCGGGTCCTGGGTCTCCAGGGCCTCAATACCGCCCTGCGGCATCGAGAAGGGGTTGTGCGAGAAGTCGATCCTGCCGGTCTCCTCGTCCTTCTCGTACATCGGGAAGTCGACGATCCAGCAGAACCGGAAGACGCCCTCCTCGAAGTGACCGGCGCGCTTGGCGGCCTCGACCCGGACCGCCGACATGATCTTGGAGACCTCGTCGAACTCGCCCGCGCCGAAGAAGACCGCGTGACCGGGGGCCAGCGACAGGCGCTCGGTGAGGACCTTGACGTTCTCCTCGGTGAGGAACTTGGCGATCGGGCCGCTCAGCGAACCGTCCTCGCCGACCCGCACCCAGGCCAGGCCCTTCGCGCCGTGCTCGACGGCGTAGTCGCCGAGGCCGTCGAAGAACTTCCGGGACTGGCCCGCCGTGTCCGGCACCGGCAGCGCGCGGACGTGCTTCCCGGCGAACGCCTTGAACTCCGAGCCGGCGAAGACGTCCGAGATGTCGACGAGCTCCAGCTTGGCGCGCAGGTCGGGCTTGTCGTTGCCGTACTTCAGCATCGACTCGCGGAACGGGATCCGCGGGAAGGGCGACGTGACGTGGCGGCCGCCTCCGAACTCCTCGAAGAGCTCGGTCATCAGCTTCTCGATCGGCTGGAAGACGTCCTCCTGCTCGACGAAGCTCATCTCGACGTCGAGCTGGTAGAACTCGCCCGGCGAGCGGTCGGCGCGGGCGTCCTCGTCGCGGAAGCACGGCGCGATCTGGAAGTAGCGGTCGAAGCCCGAGATCATCAGCAGCTGCTTGAACTGCTGCGGAGCCTGCGGGAGGGCGTAGAACTTGCCCGGGTTCAGGCGGGAGGGGACCACGAAGTCGCGGGCGCCCTCGGGAGACGTCGCCGTCAGGATCGGGGTCGCCATCTCGTTGAAGCCGAGCGCCGTCATCTTGTGACGGACGGCCGAGATGACGGCCGTACGCAGCATGATGTTGCGGTGCATGCGCTCGCGGCGCAGGTCGAGGAAGCGGTACTCCAGACGGCGCTCCTCACCCACCCCGTCGTCGGTGTTGATCTGGAACGGCAGCTGCTGCGACGCGCCCAGCAGCTCGACCCCGGAGACCTCGACCTCGATCTCGCCGGTGGGCAGCTCCGGGTTGACGTTGTCGGCGCCGCGCGAGACGACCCGGCCGTCGACGCGGACGACCGACTCCTTGTTGAGCTTGTCGAGGGCGTCGTACGCCGGGGTGCCGGGGCGGGCGACGAGCTGCGTGATGCCGTAGTGATCGCGCAGATCGATGAAGAGGATGCCGCCCAGGTCTCGACGATTGTGCAGCCAGCCGCTCAGCCGGACGTCGGTGCCGACGTCAGAGGCGCGGAGCTCGCCGCAGGTGTGGGACCTGTACCGATGCATCGTCGTTCATCCAGCCTTCGGGATTCGGGGTTGTCACAAGACACTCCAGGTTACCGCCCGGCGCCTCTCCTTTTTCTGGCCCGGGCTTCGCACGGCCGGTCCGGCCCCGACCTGTAAAGATGAAGCAATGCGTACCGAGGACATCCTGGCCGCCATCGCGACCGGCCTGTGGCACTGGGACAACGCATCCGGAGTCGTCACGCTCGACGCGGAAGCCGCCCGGCTCCTCGGCCTGCCCGCCGAGTCCGTGGTGCTTCCCGAGGCCGCCGTGCGCTCCCGCTTCCACCCCGCCGACTGGAACGAGATCAACGGGATCGTGAACCTCGCGGCCGCCGAGGGCACCCTCGCCGAGGCCCGGCTCCGGATCATGGATGTGGAGGGGCGGCTGCTCAGGACCGTACGCAGCCGCTCCAAGCCGGTCTCCGCCAACGGCGACTACCAGCTCTTCGGCACCCTCCAGGAGGTCGCCGAGCCGCAGCCGGGCGAGGCCGCGCACTCCCCGGTCACCGGCGACTGGCGCCGCTCCCGCGAGGCGTTCCTGCTGGACGCGGGGCGGGCGCTCGCGGAGGCGCGGTCCACGTCCGAGGTGCTGCGGGTCGCCGCGTCCCTGTCGATGCCCGGTTTCTCACCGGACAGCCTCGCCGTCTTCGGCTCGTCGGGCAGCCGCATCACGGTCCTGGGGCACCACGGATACGGCCCCGGCGACGAGCTCCCGTTCGCCGACATGCTGCTGGACACGGACCATCCGGCGTCCGAGGTCGTACGGACCGGCCGGGCCATCTACCTCTCGTCCCCCGAGGAGTACAGCCACCGCTACCCCGCCGGCCGCCCCCTCGGCCGCACCCCCTCCCGCCGCTCCTGGGCCTTCCTGCCGCTGACGGTGGCCGGCCGCACCATGGGCGCCTGGATGGCGGGTTTCGCGCACCCCGTCGCGTTCACCCCCGACGAGCGCTCCGTGCTGACGACGGTCGCCCGGATGCTCGCCCAGGCGCTGGAACGGGCCTCGGTGGCCGAGAGCGAGCGCGAGCTGTCGCTGGGCCTCCAGCGGTCGATGATGCCGACGCTGGGCCCGGAGATCCCCGGCATGACGGTGGCCGCGCGGTACGTGCCGACCGGCGGGGGCCTCCAGGTCGGCGGCGACTGGTACGACATGATCCCGCTGCCCAACGGGCGAATAGCGCTGGTCATCGGCGACGTACAGGGACACGACGTACGGGCGGCCGGGCTGATGGGCCAGCTGCGGATCGCCCTGCGCGCGTACGCCTCCGAGGGACACCGCCCGGACGCGGTCCTCTCCCGCGCCTCCCGCTTCCTGCACGGGCTGCATGATTTTCCGGGGGCCGACACCTACGACCCCGGCGACTACTCCAGCCCGCGCTTCGCGACCTGCCTCTACATCGAGGCCGACCCCACCACCGGCCTCCTCGACATCGCCCGCGCGGGCCACCCCGAACCGGCGGTGCGCCTGAGCGACGGGACGGTGCTGGTCCGGCCGACCGCCGGCGGGCTCCCCCTGGGCATCGTCCCGGACACGGACTACCCGACGACGCGCCTGGTCCTCGAACCGGGCGAGACGATCATGATCTGTACGGACGGCCTCATCGAGACCGGCGGCCACGACCTGGACACCGGCTGGGCCAGGCTCCGCCAGATCATGGAGGAGCACACCGGCGACAGCCTGGAGAAGCTCGCCGACGCCCTCGTCGCCGCCGTGCACGGCCCCGCCTCGCACTACACCACGGGCCCGCTCGTGGACCGCCGCGAGGACGACATCGCGCTGCTGCTGCTGTGCCGCGAGGGCGACGGCTGCGGCCCCGGCTCCCCGGTGGGCCCGCACGCCCCGGTCCGGCGTACGGCGCTGTCCGTGGCCCAGGCCGAGCCGGAGCGGATCGCCGCCGCCCGGCAGCAGCTGCGGGACCTGCTGCACGACTGGGCGGACGCGGAGCAGCTCGACTCGGCCGTGCTGATGGTCTCGGAGATGGTCACCAACGTCCTGGTGCACACGGACGGTGACGCCCTGCTGGTCGCCGAGGCGACGGGCGAGCCCGGCGCGCGGCGGCTGAGGGTCGAGGTGGCGGACTCCAGCGACGAACTGCCGCACAAGCGGCGCCCGGGGGAGATGGCGTCCAGCGGACGCGGGCTGATCCTGATGGAGATGCTCGCGGACACCTGGGGGGTGGACCCGAGGGGCGAGGGCAAGTGCATCTGGTTCGAGCTCTACGAGGACGGCGCTTCGCAGGGCCATTAGAGCGATCCGCACTTCCGGAACGCCCGCCCCCGCGCCCCGGCACGGCACCGGCCCCGAAGCCCCCGCACCACGCGGGGCGCCCGGCTGCCGGGGCGCCGTACCGGCCCCACAGGAGCAGAATGGTCAAAAAGACGGACGACCCGTCAGCGCCGCCCGCCCCGCCCTGTTCCGTTCTGCCGCCGGGGGGACCACGGAGAGCCGCCATGATCCCGCAGAAGACCAGAAGCGACACCACCGTACTGGCGGACTGCCTGGAGGTACCGGGCATCGGCTTCCTCCCGGTCAACGCCTTCGTCCTGTTCGCCGACGAGCCGGTCGTCGTCGACACCGGCCTCAGCCTCCCCGACCGGAATTTCCTCGACGCGCTCGGCTCCGTCATCGACCCCGCCGACGTGTGCTGGATATGGCTCACCCACCCCGACCGCGACCACACGGGCGGCCTGTTCGACCTGCTCGCCGCCGCTCCCCGGGCGCGCCTCGTGACCACGTTCATCGGCGCCGGGATCATGTCCACCGAGCGCCCCCTGCCGCTCGACCGCGTACGTCTGGTCAACCCCGGCCAGAGCCTGGACGTCGGCGACCGTACGCTCAGGGCCTTCCGGCCGCCGCTGTTCGACAACCCCGCCACCGTCGGCTTCTACGACGACCGGTCGCGGACCTGCTTCAGCTCCGACTGCTTCGGCGGGCCCATGCCCAGCGCGGAAGTCGCCGTCGGCGGCGAGGCCGCCGCGCTCGCCGCCGCGGACCTGCGCGCCGCCCAGCTGCTGTGGGCCACCGTGGACAGCCCCTGGGTGCACGCCGTCGACACCGGCAAGTACCTCGCCACCGTCGAGCCCCTGCGCGCCATGGCCCCCGAGACCGTCCTCTCCACCCACCTGCCGCCGGCTGTCGGCCTGGCCCCGCGGATGCTCGACACGCTCGCGTCGGCCCCCGGCTCGGACCCCTTCATCGGCCCCGACCAGCAGGCACTGGAGCAGATGCTCGCGGGCTTCGAACCGGTGACCGAGGACACCGTCCCCCCGCAGGCCATGTGAGAGCGCCCTAGAGCCCGGCGCCCGGCGCGCCCCCGCCCGGCGCGGCCCTCGCGCTCTCGTGCCCGTGATGCTCGTGACGCCTGCGCAGCTCTCCGATCACCCCGAAGACGGCCGCCGTCAGCGGTACGGCGAGAAGCATCCCGAGGATGCCCGCGACGGACGCCCCGGCGGTGATCGCCAGCATCACCAGAGCCGGATGCATCTGCACGGTCCGGCTCTGGATCACGGGCTGGAGGACGTGCCCTTCCAGCACCTGGACGGCCAGTACGACCCCCAGCGCCCACAGCGCGATCACGAAACCCCGGTCCGCGAGCGCGACGAGCACCGCGACCGCGCCGGAGATGAAGGCGCCGAGGTAGGGGATGTACGCGCCGACGAAGACCAGCGCGCCGAGGCCGACCGCGCCGGGCACCTCCAGGACCAGCAGCCCGACGGTGATGAGGACCGCGTCGATCAGCGCGATGAACGTCGTACCGCGCATGAAGCCCTCGACGGCCTCGAAGGCGCGGCGGCCCATCGCTTCGACGGTGTCGCCGGTCGAGCCGGGGGAGAGGGCCCGCAGGGTCCCGGCGGCCCGGTCCGAGTCCCGGAGGAAGAAGAAGATCAGCAGCAGGGCCAGGACGGCGACCGCGGCCATCTCCCCGACGACGCTGAGCCCGGTGATCACCCCGGACGCCGCGGTCCCGCCGAACCTGCCGAGCAGTCCCCTGGCGTTCTGGGCCACGTCGTCCAGGGAGGTCCCGGCCGCCCCGAAGTGCCGGGACAGGTCCCCGGCCGCCTGCCGGAGCGAGCCGAGGATCTGGTCACCGGTCTCGACGAGGGCGTTGACGACGATGTACGAGGCGCCGCCGACGACGGCGACCACCGCGACACAGGTGAGCAGGGCGGCGAGCGACCGGTTCAGCCGCAGCTTGACGAGCCGCCGGTGCAGGGGCCCGAGCAGCGCGGTTCCGAGGAGGGCGAGCAGGACGGGGGTGACGGCGGTCTTGAAGGTGACGCACAGCCAGACCCCCACCGCGGCGACCCCGGTGACGAGCAGCGCGACGACACACCAGGCGGCGACCCGGTGCGCGGACTCGGGGAGGAGCGGTTGAGTCGGCTGAGTCGGCTGCACGGTCCCAGCGGATCACGGGCGGCGCGGGGCGGCCCGCCGGCGGGGCCCGCCCGGGTGACGGACCGCGGTCCGTCACCCGGGCGGGCCCACACCGCTCAGCGCATGCCGTGAACGGCCGGGACGGTGCCCAGGCGGCCCCGCTGGAAGTCCTCGAAAGCCTGCTTCAGCTCTTGCTGCGTGTTCATCACGAACGGCCCGTAGTGCGCCATCGGCTCCCGGATCGGGCGCCCGCCGAGGAGGACGATTTCCAGGTCCGGGGCGTTCGCGTCCTGCTGCTCGTCCGCGCGGACGGTCAGCGAGTCCCCGTCGCCGAAGACCGCGGTCCGGCCCGTGCGGACGGGGCGGCGGTCCGTACCGACGCTGCCGCGGCCGGCCAGGACGTACGCCAGCGCGTTGAAGTCCGCACGCCACGGAAGCGTGATCTCCGCGCCCGGCCGCAGCGTCGCGTGGATCATCGTGATCGGCGTGTGCGTGATGCCGGGGCCCTCGTGGCCGTCCAGCTCGCCCGCGATGACACGGAGCAGCGCGCCCCCGTCCGGCGACGTCAGCAGCTGCACCTGGCCGCCGCGGATGTCCTGGTAGCGGGGGGCCATCATCTTGTCGGAGGCGGGCAGGTTGACCCACAGCTGGAGGCCGTGGAACAGGCCGCCCGACATGACCAGCGACTCCGGCGGCGCCTCGATGTGCAGCAGGCCGGACCCGGCGGTCATCCACTGGGTGTCGCCGTTGCGGATCGTGCCGCCGCCGCCGTTGCTGTCCTGGTGGACGAACGTGCCGTCGATCAGGTACGTGACCGTCTCGAAGCCGCGGTGGGGGTGCCAGGGCGTGCCCTTCGGCTCTCCTGCCTCGTACTCCACCTCACCCATCTGGTCCATCATGATGAACGGGTCGAGGTACGTGTAGTCGATACCGGCGAAGGCCCGGCGCACCGGGAAGCCCTCGCCTTCGAAACCGCCCGGAGCGGTCGTGACGGCCAGCACGGGGCGCGACACGGCGTCGCCCGGCGCGACGACCTTCGGCAGGGCCAACGGGTTCTCAACGGTTACTGCAGGCATGGCGGGCCTCCTTGTACGTCCACTTTAGTTGAACGTAGAACTTCTTGCCACCCCCAACGAGAGGAGCCCGGGAGGAATTCCCCGGGTGCCGATGCGCGCCACCGCCGCGTCCGGCCCCCTTCCGCCTTTCCGCGAACGCCCCCGCACCAAGACCAACTCCCCTGTTAGCGTTGCCACTTCACCGAGGGGGCGGAAAGACCGAATGACATCGACCATGTTCCACATCGGCGGGGATCTGGGGGTACGGCGGCTCGGGTTCGGAGCCATGCGGCTGCCGGCCGAGCCCGGCCCCGGCCGCGAGGCGTCCCTCGCCGTCGCCCGGCGGGCCGTCGAGCTGGGCGTCACGCTGATCGACACCGCCCACCTGTACGGCGGGGGCGCCAACGAGGAGCTCCTCGCCGAGGCCCTGCACCCGTACGCGGACGGGCTGCTCATCACCACCAAGGTCGGCGTCGCGCGGTCGGGCCCCGCCGCCGAGTGGAAGCTGGACGGGCGGCCAGACGTCCTGCGCGACCAGGTCGACCACGCGCTGCGCCGGCTGCGCGTCGAGCGGCTCGAACTCCTCCAGCTGCACCGCATCGATCCGGAGGTGCCCCTGGCCGACCAGCTCGGCACGCTGCGGGAGCTCCGGACCGAGGGCAAGGTCGGACGGATCGGACTGTCCGAGGTCACCGTCACCGAACTCCACCGGGCACGGGAGATCGTCGACATCGCGAGCGTGCAGAACCGGTACAGCCTGCTGGACCGCGAGTACGAGCCCGTGCTCGCGGCCTGCGAGGCGGCGGGCATCGCGTTCCTGCCGTGGCGGCCCGTCGCCACGGCGGCGTCAGGCGCGACGGCCGAGGTCGCCGCCGTGGCGGCCGAACTGGGCGCCACCCCCGCGCAGGTCGCGCTCGCGTGGCTCCTCGGCCGCTCTCCGGTCGTCCTCCCGATCCCGGGCACCGCCCGGATCGACCACCTGGAGGAGAACCTCGCCGCGGCAGATCTCCGCCTGACCCCGGCCCACCTCGACCGCCTCGACCGCCTCGGCCGGCCGTCCCCGGGCGCCTAGCCGTACATCCGCCGCATGGCGAAGTCGACCATCTGCTCCACCGCCTTCGCGTCGAAGACCATCCGGTGCTCACCCTCCATGTCGAGGACGAAGCCGTACCCGGTCGGCAGCAGGTCGATCACCTCCGCACCGGTGATCACGAAGTACTTCGACTCCTTGCCGGCGTACTTACGCAGCTCCTTGAGCGAGGTGAACATCGGGATCACCGGCTGCTGGGTGTTGTGCAGCGCGAGGAATCCCGGATTGTCGCCGCGCGGGCAGTAGACCCTCGACGTGGCGAAGATCTGCTGGAAGTCCTCGGCGGAGAGCGATCCGGTGGTGAAGGCGCGCACCGCGTCGGCGAGCGAGGGCGGCGACGGCTCCGGGTAGAGCGGCTGCTCCCCGTAGCCGCCCTGGGGCGGGGGCTGCGGCGGCGCGTACTGCTGCTGTCCACCCTGGTTCTGGTCGTAGCCGTACATGCGCGCAAGCGTATCGAGTCGGCGCCTCCGGCCGCTGGCCGCAGTTTGCGTTGAGAAGCGTCACAGATGACCCGTTGAGGGGTTGCGCCTTATTACCGACGGGTAGCATCATCGTAGCTACTTGCCAGTAGTAGATGTACGAGGAATCTGCCTCCCGATCCTTACGGAGCCGTTGCCATGGGTCACTACAAGTCGAACCTCCGCGACATCGAGTTCAACCTCTTCGAGGTCCTCGGCCGCGACAAGCTGTACGGCACCGGCCCGTTCGCGGAGATGGACGTCGAGACCGCCAAGAGCATCCTCGACGAGATCGCCCGCCTCGCGGAGAACGACCTCGCCGCCTCCTTCGAGGACGCCGACCGCAACCCGCCGGTCTTCGACCCGGCCACCAACACCGCGCCCGTACCGGCGTCCTTCAAGAAGAGCTACCAGGCCTTCATGGACAGCGAGTACTGGCGTCTCGGCCTCCCCGAGGAGATCGGCGGCACCACCTCCCCCCGCTCGCTGATCTGGGCCTACGCGGAGCTGCTGCTCGGCGCCAACCCGGCGGTCTGGATGTACTCCTCGGGCCCGGCGTTCGCCGGCGTCCTCTTCGAGGAGGGCAACGAGGCGCAGAAGAAGATCGCGCAGATAGCCGTCGACAAGCAGTGGGGCTCGACGATGGTCCTGACCGAGCCGGACGCCGGTTCGGACGTCGGCGCAGGCCGCACGAAGGCGGTCCGGCAGGAGGACGGCTCCTGGCACATCGAGGGCGTGAAGCGCTTCATCACGTCCGGCGAGCACGACATGTCGGAGAACATCCTCCACTACGTGCTCGCGCGGCCGGAGGGTGCGGGCCCCGGCACCAAGGGGCTCTCGCTCTTCCTCGTCCCGAAGTACGAGTTCGACTGGGAGACCGGCGAGCTGGGCGAGCGCAACGGCGTCTACGCCACGAACGTCGAGCACAAGATGGGCCTCAAGGCGTCCAACACGTGCGAGATGACCTTCGGCGACCAGCACCCCGCCAAGGGCTGGCTGATCGGCGACAAGCACGACGGCATCCGCCAGATGTTCATGATCATCGAGTTCGCCCGGATGATGGTCGGCACGAAGGCGATCGCGACGCTGTCGACCGGTTACCTCAACGCGCTGGAGTACGCCAAGGAGCGCGTCCAGGGCCCGGACCTCGCCAACTTCATGGACAAGACGGCGCCCAAGGTCACCATCACGCACCACCCCGACGTCCGCCGCTCGCTCATGACGCAGAAGGCGTACGCCGAGGGCATGCGCGCCCTGGTCCTGCACACCGCGTCCGTCCAGGACGAGATCACCGCCAGGGAAGCGGCGGGCGAGGACACCTCGGCGCTCGTCGCCATGAACGACCTGCTGCTGCCGATCGTCAAGGGCTACGGCTCCGAGAAGTCGTACGAGCAGCTGGCGCAGTCGCTCCAGACGTTCGGCGGCTCCGGGTACCTCCAGGAGTACCCGATCGAGCAGTACATCCGCGACGCGAAGATCGACACCCTGTACGAGGGCACGACCGCGATCCAGGGCCAGGACTACTTCTTCCGGAAGATCGTCCGCAACCAGGGCGCCGCGCTGAACTCGCTGGCCGAGGACATCAAGAAGTTCCTCGCCGTCGGCACCGGCGGCGAGGAGCTCGCCGCGGCCCGCGACCACCTCGCCAAGGCGGCCGTGGACCTGGAGGCCATCGTCGGCACCATGCTGACGGACCTCGCGGGCACCGAGAAGGACGTCAAGTCGATCTACAAGGTCGGCCTGAACACCACCCGCCTGCTGATGGCCTCCGGTGACGTCGTCGTCGGCTACCTGCTGCTCCGGGGCGCGGCCGTGGCCGCCGAGAAGCTGCCGACCGCGTCCCCGAAGGACGTGCCGTTCTACACGGGCAAGATCGCGGCGGCGAAGTTCTTCGCCGCGAACGTCCTGCCGGGCGTCGGTGTCGAGCGCGCCCTGGCCGAGTCCGTCGACCAGTCCCTGATGGAGCTGGACGAGGCGGCCTTCTAGCCCACCCGGTCCACTTCCCGAAACCCTCCGGCCACGGGCCGGGGCCGCTCCCCCGGGGGCGGTCCCGGCCCGTTGTCGGAGGCCCGTGCGACTCTGGACGGCATGAGTTCCATGGAATCCCGCAGGGGTGGCTACTCCGTCCCGGCCGGCCGGCCGTACGCGCTCAGTGAGCTGCGCGGAAAGCTCGGCTCCGTGGGCGACCAGATCGGCGAGCTGTACGAGGGCTCCCACCCGCTCGAGTACGAACCGGTCGCCGACACGCTGTACGTCGCCTTCAAGACGGCCGCCGACCTCGCCCCCGTCAAGAGCTACACCGGCTGCGAGCTGCACCCCAACGGCGCCACCGACCCCGAGGCCCCCGCGGGCTGGGGCCGCTGCCTGCTCTGCAACGACCGCCGCCGCCGCGGCGAGCGCAGCGTCCCCGCCCCGGCCGAGCAGCGCCGCCTCGGCTACCCCGTGCCCGATCCGCCGTACACGCGGAGCCGGCTCAAGGGGTACGTCCAGGAGGTCAACGACCGCGCCTTCGCCGTCACCGTCTCCTCCCCCGCCGAGGAGTTCGTGGAGATCGCGGACACCCTGCACCGCGCCTTCATCGTGGCCCGCGAGCTCTCCCGGCCGCGCAACGCGTCGGGCTGCGCCGAGCACCCCGGCTCGCCCATCGACCCGACCGCGCCCCCCGGCGAGGGCTGCCTGTTCTGCGTCGGGCGGCGCCGGCAGGAGCAGCGGCCGGCCGGCGCCCCGCGGATGCTGCCGCAGGTGCGGCGCGGCGAACGCCGGACGATACAGCGGCGGTTCGAGCGGCCGCCGGGGCTCTGACACGGGCGGTACGGGCCCGCGTCCGCCCCTGGTTATGGTGAACCCCATGAGCGCACCCGCCCGCTTCGACCGCGGCCACACCGACGACCTGATGTCCTTCCTGGCAGCCAGCCCGACGCCGTACCACGCGGTGGCGAACGCCGCAGAGCGACTGGACAAGGCCGGGTTCCGGCAGGTCGCGGAGACCGAGGCCTGGGACGCGACGGCCGGCGGGAAGTACGTGCTGCGCGGCGGAGCGATCATCGCCTGGTACGTACCGGAGGGCGCACAGGCGAGCACGCCGTTCCGGATCATCGGCGGGCACACCGACTCCCCGCACCTGCACGTGAAGCCGCTGCCCGACATGGGCGCGGAGGGCTGGCGGCAGATCGCCGTCGAGATCTACGGCGGGACACTCCTCAACACCTGGCTCGACCGGGACCTGGGCATCGCCGGACGGCTGACGCTGCGCGACGGCTCGCACCGGCTGGTCAACATCGACCGGGCGCTGCTGCGCGTGCCGCAGCTGGCCGTGCACCTGGACCGGTCGGTGAACACCGACGGCCTCAAGCTCGACAAGCAGCGGCACATGCAGCCGATCTGGGGCCTCGGAGACGTGAACGAAGGGGACCTCATCCGGTTCCTGGAGGAGGAAGAGGGCCTGGCCCCGGGAGAGGTCGCCGGCTGGGACCTCATGGCCCACAGCATCGACCCGCCGTCCTACCTCGGCCGTGACCGCGAGCTGGTGGCCGGGCCGCGCATGGACAACCTGATCTCCGTGCACGCGGGGGTCGCGGCGCTGGTGGCCGTCAGCGGCTCGGACGGCCCGCTCCCGTCCATTCCGGTGCTCGCCGCCTTCGACCACGAGGAGAACGGGTCGCAGTCCGACACCGGCGCCGACGGGCCGCTGCTGGGCAACGTGCTGGAGCGTTCGGTGTTCGCGCGCGGCGGCAGCTACGACGACAGGGCGCGCGCCTTCGCCGGCACGGTCTGCCTGTCGTCCGACACCGGGCACGCCGTGCACCCCAACTACCGCGAGCGCCACGACCCGACGCACCACCCGCGCGTCAACGGCGGACCGATCCTCAAGGTCAACGTCAACATGCGGTACGCGACGGACGGCAGCGGCCAGGCCGTGTTCGCGGCGGCGTGCGAGAAGGCCGGGGTGCCCTGGCAGAACTTCGTGTCGAACAACGCGATGCCGTGCGGCACGACGATCGGCCCGATCACCGCCGCCCGGCACGGGATCCGGACCGTCGACATCGGCGTCGCGATCCTGTCGATGCACAGCGCGCGCGAGCTGTGCGGGGCGGACGACCCGTATCTGCTGGCGAACGCGGTGACGGCGTTCCTGGAAGGCTGACCCTCCCGAATCCCGAAGCCTGCTTGCACGCTTGCCTGTTGAAGGGCCGGGTACGCGAAAGACGTACACCGGCCCAACAGCCGGGCCTACAGGGAGGCAGACTCATGGGACTGGGAGGATTCATTCTCCTCATCGCGGGCGGGGCGATACTCGCCTTCGCCACCGACTGGGAGATGGAGAGCGTCAACCTCGACCTTGTCGGGATCATCATGATGCTCGTCGGAATCATCGGGGTCGCGGTCTACGCCAGCGTCGCCAGGCGCCGTCGCATGGTCGTACCGCCCACCACCACCGTCGTGACCGACGACCGGCACCACAACCCCTGACGCCCGGCGACGGCCGACCGGCGCAGCCGGGCCCGGACAGCGCACGCCGGGCCCGGGCCCGGAGGCCGCCGGCTGCTCAGCCGTCCATGCCGGCGAGCACGAGCGGCAGCCGGGGCGTTCCTTCCGCGCTCACGCGGACGGGCACGCCCCAGTCCTGCTGGTGGACATGGCACGCCGGGTACTCGTTGGCGGGGTCGTCGTCGCAGGAGGCGGCCATCGCCGAGACGTGCAGCACCCCCTCGGTGACCTCCGGGTTCAGCTCCAGATCGCGGCTCAGGTCGGTCCCGGCCCCCTCGCCCCCGGCCAGCAGCTCCGGCGGGGTCGAGGAGACCAGCAGCCGCGTCGAGGGCCCGTACCGCGTGTCCAGCTTCTGTCCGCTCGGCGCCTGGAAGACGACGTCCAACCGGAGCTTCCCCGGCGCCACTTCGGTCGCCGCGCGCTGCGTGCGGTGGGCGACGGACTCGACGCGCACCGCCTCGTCGGGCAGGCGCAGCCGGGTCAGCCGGTGACGGGCGGACTCGACGGCGACGATGTCGTCACCGACGAGCACGGCGTCGCTCGGCTCCCTCAAGTCCGTGGCCAGAGTGGTCACTTCACCGCTCGCCGGGTCGTAGCGCCGCAGCGCGTGGTTGTACGTGTCGCTGACCGCGACCGATCCGTCGGGCAGCGCCGTCACCCCGAGCGGGTGCTGGAGCAGCGCCTGCCCCGCCGCGCCGTCGCGGTGCCCGAAGTCGAAGAGTCCGGTCCCGACGGCGGTGTGCACCACCAGCTCGCTGTCGACGTACCGCAGCGCGCTCGTCTCCGAGTCCGCCACCCACAGCCGCTCGCCGTCCGCCGAGACCGCGAGTCCGGACGGCTGCGCGAACCACGCCTCGGCGGCGGGCCCGTCCACCAGCCCCTCGTTGGTCGTCCCGGCCTCGGCCCGCACGGTCCCGGCCTCGGGGTCGTACGTCCACAGCTGGTGCACACCGGCCATGGCGATCCACACCTTGCCCTGCCACCAGGCCACGTCCCACGGCGAGGACAGATCGACCTCGCGGGCGGGCCCGGAGGCCGGGGACCCCTGCCACCACTGCTTTCCGGTGCCGGCGAGGACCTCGACGGCACCGCTCGCCGGGTCGTACGCACGCAGCTGGTGATGGACGGTGTCGGCCACGACGACCCGCCCGTCGGGCAGCAGCGCGAGCCCCTGCGGCTCCTTGAACCCGCCGTCCCCGCCGTCGCCGATGCGCCGTACGACGGTCTCGCCGTCCGCTTCGAGCTCGACGAGCTGGTGGCGGGTGGTGTCCGAGACCAGGAAGTGCCCCGTGCCGGGCAGCAGCAGCGCCTTGCCCGGGAAGCGCAGGTCGGTCGCGACCGGCTCGGGCGCGACGTACGGCCCGTCCCCGCGCCGCAGCGTCCCCTTCGCCTCGTGCGCGGCCTCCAGCTCCTCGACGAGCCTCTCGATGGCGTGCGCGTGGCCCTCACCGGCGTGCTGCGCGACGACGTACCCCTCGGGGTCGATGACGACGAGCGTCGGCCAGGCCCGTACGGCGTACTGCTTCCACGTCGCGAGCTCGGGGTCGTCGAGGACCGGGTGGTGCACGCCGTACCGCTCGACGGCGTCGACGACGGCCTGGTGCTCGGCCTCGTGCACGAACTTCGGCGAGTGGACCCCGATGATCACCACCGTGTCCCGGTGCTTCTCCTCCAGCTCCCGCAGCTCGTCCAGGACATGCAGGCAGTTCACACAGCAAAAGGTCCAGAAATCGAGGATGACAATGCGTCCTCGCAGGTCGGAGAGGGTCAGATCCTTGCCGCCCGTGTTCAGCCAGCCGCCCTTGCCGATCAGCTCGGGGGCACGGACACGGGCACGGCGGGGCGCGGGGGTGGGCGCCGGGGCAGCATCGTTCATCCTTCAAGCTTGCCATCCGGCTCATGAACGGCCGAGCAGCCGGCCGGACAACCGCTCTCGAGGCCGCACGGCTGCCCGGGGAGGACGTTCACGCGCTCCGGGCCGGCGCTGAGGCAGCCCCGGGCGGCTGACCGCTGCCGCATTCGGGTCGTCGGGCAAGTACGTCCGGTGCGAGGTCGCCGCCACGGGGTAGCCCTGACCGCATGAAGTACCTCGTACGCGACAAGATCTTCAGCATCGGCGACGACTACTGGATCGAGGACGAGCACGGCCACCGCGCCTTCCTCGTCGACGGCAAGGCGCTGCGGCTGCGCGACACCCTGGAGATCAAGGATCCGGCCGGCCGGGTGCTGGTCACGCTGCGAGAGAAGGCGCTCAGCATCCGGGACGCGATGACCGTCGAGCGGGACGGGCAGACGCTCGCGACCGTACGCAGGAAGCGGCTGTCGCTGCTGCGCAACCACTACCGCGCCGCCCTGGCCGAGGGGACCGAGCTGGACGTCAGCGGCCGGGTGCTCGACCGGGAGTTCTCGGTCGAGCACGACGGCGAGCTGCTGGCCCGCATCTCCCGGAAGTGGTTCCGGGTCCGCGACACGTACGCCGTCGACGTCGTACGGGACGACGCCGACACGGCGCTGCTGATCGCGGTCGCGGTGTGCGTGATCCGGATGGCGGAGAAGGAGCGCGAGGACGGCTGACCGCCGAGGGGGGACGGCCGGGGCGCCGGGCCGGTCAGTTCCGTTCCGGCTTCCTGAGCAGCTCGACCAGCGACGAGATGCTGTGGTCACGATGGCCTTCGGCGACCGCCCGCCGCACCAGATCGTTCATGGGGGCGAGCCAGGAGGTGTCGATGCCCGCCTCCTCTCCCATCTCCTCGTCGTAGCCGATCCCGTCGTGGAAGACGCCGACGGAGGAAGCGGGACCGGTGTAGTCGCCGGTGTCGATCTCCTCCGCCAGGACCGGCAGGACGGAGCCGATCATCTCCAGCCACTTGACGGTGTACGGCACCAGCGTGCTCGCCCGCAGGCCGCGCGCCGTGACGAGAGCGGCGCCCTGGAAGAAGCCGAGGAGGGCCGGCAGCAGGGTGCCGCCCACCGCCGACTCGTACAGGGCGGCGAGGTCCGCCTCGGTGCCCAGGTGGACGGTGTCACCGCCCAGCACCCGCAGCGTCTCCGCGTGGTCGTCGAAGGTGGCCTTGTCGCCGCTGTAGTACAGGAGCGTGTCCGGTCTCCCCACGGCCGAGGGGACGTTCTTCACCGCCCCGTCGAGGAACCGGGCGCCGTGCCCGGCCGCCCAGGCGGCCATCCGGCGGGCCCCGGCCGGGGTTCCGCTGTTCAGGGTGACCAGCGTGCGCCCGGCCGGCGCGTCGCCGGCCGGTTCCAGGCTCTGGAGCGTGGCGTCGTACGTGGACAGACAGGCGACGGTCAGCGGGCTCGCGGCGACCGCTTCCCCGATCGTCTCCGCGTGCACGGCGCCCCTGGCGACGAGCGGCGCGGCCTTCTCGGGGGTGCGGTTCCAGACGGTCGTCGGGTGGCCGGCCTCGATGAACGCCTCGGCCAGCGCCCTGCCCATCGAGCCCAGCCCGACGACGGTCACGGGTGTGCGGTGGTTCGCAGTCATGTTTCGCTCCAGCCCCTCGGCGGTCGGACGGATCGTTCGGCAGCTGCGAAACCCATGCTGGTGCTTTACTGACACACCATCAAGTACCTACATTTTTGTCGGGTACCCACATTTTTGTCAGTAGGGAGTGGTGATGAAGCAGCGGTCCTACACCTGCGGACTCGACGCCGCCATCGACGTCATGGGAGGCAAGTGGAAGGGGCTGATCCTGTTCGCGATCCACGAAGGACCCCTGCGCTTCGGGGAACTGAGGCGGGCGGTGCCCGGCATCAGCGAACGGATGCTGATTCTCCAGCTCCGCGAGATGGAGGCCAGCGGCCTGGTCCACCGCGAGGTCTACCACCAGGTCCCGCCGAGGGTGGAGTACTCGCTGACCGAGTTCGGCCAGTCGCTCAACACGGCGCTCATGCCGCTCGGCGAGTGGGGCGAGACGCACATGGAGCGCATCGAGGCCCTCCCCTGAGCCGGGCCCCCGACGCCCCGGGTCCCGGCGCCCTCACGGCGCCGCTAGCGCAGCCGCCGGTCCTTCAGGGCCGGGAACTGGTCGCGGGTCTTCGCCACCCTGGCCGGGTCCAGGTCGACCGTGAGCACCTCCTCCGCCGTTCCTGCCTCCGCCAGCACCTCGCCCCACGGGTCGACGACGATGCTGTGCCCCGCCTGCTCCACCCCCGCGTGGGTGCCGGCGGTGCCGCAGGCCAGGACGTACGCCTGGTTCTCGACGGCGCGGGCGCGGGCCAGCAGCGTCCAGTGGTCGCGGCGCCGGGCGGGCCAGCCGGCCGGGACGACGAACGCCTGCGCCCCGGCGTCGACGAGGCCGCGGAAGAGTTCGGGGAAGCGCAGGTCGTAGCAGGTCCCGAGGCCGAAGGTCAGGTCCGCGGCCCGCACCGTCACGAGCTCCTCGCCCGCGCTCATCAGCACGGCCTCGCCCTTGTCGAAGCCGAAGCGGTGGATCTTGCGGTACGCACGGACGAGCTCGCCGTCGGGGGAGAAGACCAGCGAGGTGTTGTAGAGGGGGCCCTCGGGGTCGCGCTCGACGATCGATCCGGCGTGCAGCCACACCCCGGCGCCGGCCGCCGCCTCCGCCATCACCTGGTACGTCGGGCCCTCCAGGGGCTCCGCCTCGTCGACGAAGGATTCGTACGCGAAGGCCCCGGTCGTCCACAGTTCGGGAAGGACCACCAGATCCGCGCCGTGCCGCTCGCGCTGCTCACGCACGAGCGAAGCCACACGCAGCCGACGAGAATTGACAGATTCGTCCGGATCTACTGCGATCTGGATGAGGGAGGCGCGCACACTACCACCGTCCTGGCATTCGAGCCGTCAACACGGGCCTACGATCGTCACACCAAAGCACTGCCAGGGTGCCACGGGGCAGCGTAACTTAGCGTGCAAGCCTCCCACAGAGCCCAGACCAGCCCGCGCCACCGCCACTGAACCGCACGAGGGGTCCCGTGACCGTCCATCCCAGCCTCCAGCCCTACGCCGAAGCATGGACCCACTCCATCGAAGCGATATCCGAGCTGGTGACACCGCTCGTCGAGGGCGAGTGGAACCGTCGCACGCCGTGCCCCGGCTGGTCGGTGCGCGACATCGTCTCGCACGTCATCGGCATGGAGTGCGAGATGCTCGGCGACCCCCGGCCGATCCACTCGCTGCCGCGTGACCTGTACCACGTGACGTCGGAGTTCGCCCGGTACATGGAGATGCAGGTCGACGTGCGGCGCCACCACACCGCGCCGGAGATGACCTCCGAGCTCGAATACACGATCATCCGCCGCGCCCGTCAGCTCCGCAACGAGACGCGCTCCCCCGACACCATGGTCCGCGCCCCGCTCGGTGCCGAGCAGACCCTGGAACTGGCCCTGCGGATGCGGGCCTTCGACACCTGGGTGCACGAGCAGGACCTGCGCACGGCGCTCGGCCGGCCCGGCAACCTCGACTCCCCCGGCGCGCTCGTCACCCGCGACGTCCTCGTCCAGGGCCTGCCGAAGGTCGTCGCGAAGGGGGCCGACGCGCCCGCCGGCTCCGCGGTCGTCTTCGACGTGCACGGCCCGGTCGAGTTCATGCGCACGGTCCGCGTGGACGCGGAGGGCCGCGGCACGGTGGACGGCACGCCCTCGCTGGGCCCGCTCGCGACGATCGTCATGGACTGGGAGACGTACGTACGCCTGGCCTGCGGCCGGGTCCGCCACGGCGCGGTCGCCGACCGCGTCAAGGTCGAGGGCGACGAGGAGCTGGCGGACGCGATCCTGCGCAACTTCGCCGTCACGCCGTAAGGCCGTCGCCCCGTCAGACCGGGACGTGCACCGCCTCGACACGGCTGGCGACCAGGTGGTCCCGCTCCCGGCGGGCCGTGCGCTTGCGCAGGCGCAGGATCTGCACGACCCCGGCCGCCTCCAGCACGAAGACCGAGGCGAACGCGATCCGGTAGTTGTCCCCGGTGGCGTCGAGCAGCACGCCCACCGCGAGCAGCGTCGTCATCGAGGCGACGAAGCCGCCCATGTTGACGATCCCGGACGCGGTGCCCTGGCGCTCCGGCGGGTTGGCGGGCCGGGCGAAGTCGAAGCCGATCATCGAGGCCGGACCGCAGGCACCGAGCACCGCGCACAACGTGACCAGCAGCCACATCGGGGCGTGGTCGCCCGGGTACGCGAGGGTCGCCGCCCACAGCAGGGCGGTCGCCCCGACAGTGCCGAGGGCGAGCGGCGCGCGGGCCGCGCCGTGGCGGGCGATGAGCTGCCCGTACACCAGGCCGAGCGCCATGTTGGACAGCACGACGAGCGTCAGCAGTTCGCCCGCCGTCCCGCGCGAGAGCCCCTGCGCCTCGACGAGGAACGGCAGCCCCCACAGCAGCAGGAACACCATCGCCGGGAACTGCGTCGTGAAGTGCACCCACATCCCGAGCCGCGTCCCGGGCTCGCGCCACGCGGCGGCGATCTGCTTGCGGACGTAGGCCGCGCCCGCGTGCTCGGCGGGCGCCGGCTCGTGCCCCTCGGGGTGGTCCTTGAGGAACAGCAGCAGGAGTACGAGCACGAGCACCCCGGCGAGCGAGCTGCCCGCGAAGGTGGTGGTCCAGCCGACGCCGTGCAGCATGCGCGCGACGACGAGCGTGGACATGAGGTTGCCCGCCATCCCGCAGAGCGCGGCGACCTGCGCGATGAGCGGCCCGCGGCGGGCCGGGAACCAGCGGGCGCCGAGCCGCAGAACGGCGATGAAGGTCATCGCGTCGCCGCAGCCCAGGAGGGCGCGGGCGGCGAGGGCCGTGCCGTACGAGGGAGAGAGGGCGAAGCCGAGCTGCCCGAGGGTGAACAGGACGACGCCCAGGGTCAGGACCTTCTTCGTCCCGAGGCGGTCGACCATCAGGCCGACGGGTATCTGCATGCCCGCGTACACGAGGAGCTGGAGGATCGAGAACGTCGACAGCGCGGACGCGTTGACGTCGAACCGGTCGGCGGCGTCCAGCCCCGCGACCCCCAGGCTCGTACGGAAGATGACGGCGACGAAGTAGACGGCGACGCCGATGCCCCAGACGGCGGCGGCGCGCCGGCCGCCGGGCGGATCGCCGGGCAGGGCGGCGGCGGGAGCGGCGGGGCCGGGTGGAACGGGGGGAACCCTCACCGGTCCTCACCCCGGACCAGCACCTTGACCCGGCCGACGTGGCGGCGTACGCACTGCGCGGCGCCCTCCGCGTCCCCCGCCCTGATGGCTTCGAGCATCTCGGCGTGCTCGGTGATGTTCTTGGCCACGCGGTCGGGGTGCGCCTCCATGATGGTGACGCCCATGCGCAGTTGACGGTCGCGGAGCTGGTCGTAGAGGCGGGAGAGGATCTGGTTCCCGGCGTGGCGGACGATCTCGGCGTGGAAGCAGCGGTCGGTGACGGCGACTTCGGCGAGGTCGCCCTCCAGGGCGCGCTGCTTCTGCTCCTCCAGCAGCTCTTCGAGCCGGGCGACGAGGGCGGGGGGCGCGGGTACCGCCCGGCGCACCGCGAACTCCTCGACGAGCAGCCGGGTTTCGACGACGTCCGAGATCTCCTGGGCGGAGACGGCGAGGACGAGGGCGCCCTTCTTCGGGTACAGCTTGATGAGCCCCTCGACCTCCAGCCGCAGCAGCGCTTCCCGCACGGGCGTCCTGGACACGCCGACGGCTTCGGCGAGATCGCCCTCGGTGAGGAGGGTGCCGCCCTCGTAATGGCGGTCGAGCACACCCTTCTTGATGTGGGTGTAGACGCGCTCGGCAGCGGGGGGCTGCTTGCCGGGGGCGGTGGCGGGGCGGGCGGGAAGCGGGGGCGCGGCAGGCATGCGCACAGCATAGATACAACAGGGGTACAACAGAAACCGGCGTCCGCATCCCGGAACGGAAGGCGACTGCCCGACAGCGTTCGTTATACGGACACTGGTGATCATCCGCAGGGAAATCCACCTGGTCCACCCACACTTGTGAACATTCACGATTCGACTGGCATATCCGATTCGCGCCGTTCTACGTTCCGCCCTGGAGGTGGTCCGAATGAACGAACACGGCATGCCGCCGCAGCACGAGGCGATCGACATCGGCGACTTCGCCTACGGCGCGGCCGGGGCACGGCTCCGGAGGCTGACGATGCCCGACGGAAGCCACTGGTTCCCGGCGTCCGACGTATGCAGGAAACTCGGGTACACCAGGCCCGGGAAGGCTCTCCTCGATCACGTCCCGGAAGAACACCGCGAGCGCCTGGAGACGCTGACCAGAAGTCACGGTCTCGGCATCCCCGCAGGCAGAGAGTGGCGCCGGGACCTTCAGCTCATCGATCTGCAAGGGCTCGTCCTCCTCGTCATCGGCTGCACGAAACCCGCCTGCACACCGTTCAGGGAATGGGTCGCCGAGGTGGTCCTGTCCGTCCAGCGGTACGGCTCCTACGCCCTCCCCGAAGCCGAAGTGCAGCCGTCGGACCCCGCGGCCCCCGCGGCCTACGCCATGCCGGCGCGGATCGCCGACGCCATCGTCCGGAGCGAGGAACGGAACCTCCGGTCGGACGAGGAATTCGCAGCCGTACAACGCGAGTCGCTTGCCGCGCAGCACGCGTCCCTTGTCGCGCACCAGGCGACCGCGCCCGCCATGGAGCGGGTCGCGGACCGGCTCGACGTGCTGCTCACCGACCGCACCGCGCCGCCGGCCGTCCGGCACCCCCGCCTCACCGCCGAGGCGGTGCTGGCCGACTGGAAGGCGCGCATGTCGGTGACGGGGGACGTATGGGCCGTGGCCGTCACCATCGCTCCCGCACTGGCCCAGGACGGTGAGCTCCGGCAGTCGCTCGAATCCATCGCGGAGCGGACGGGGCTGCCGGTGCCCCGCGTCGACGAGTGCCTGAGACTCATGCGCGAGCACGCGTGCATCCGCCCCGCGGACGGCACGGAGGAGGGACCGCCGGTCTACGTCCTGCACCGGCCGTAGGACCGCCTGCGCCGGCCGCAGGTCCGCCCGGTCCGGCGCCGGCGCAGTGGTCCGGGGCGCCGGGAGGCCCCGCCGCTGTCAGACCCGTCCGGGACGCTCGGCCCATGGAGACAACGCTGCAAGTGACGGTCGACTGCGCGGACCCGCGGAGGCTGGTGGCCTTCTGGTGCGACGCGCTGGGTTACGTGCCGGAGCCCCCGCCGGGCGGGTACTCCACGTGGCGGGCGTACTGGGCCGGCACGGGCGTGACCGAGGAGGAGCTGCCCGCCGGGGCCGGCGAGAGCCCCGAGTCGATCGTCGACCCGGCGGGGCGGGGGCCCCGGGTGTGGTTCCAGCAGGTTCCGGAAGCCAAGAGCGTCAAGAACCGGGTGCACCTCGACGTGAAGGTGAGCGGCGGACGCGGCGTTCCGCTCGACGTCCGGACCCGGCGCGTCACCGACACGGTGAGACGGCTGACCGGCGCCGGTGCGACGGTGTTCCGGGTCCTGGACCGGCCCGACATGGAGTTCTACGCCGTCGTCCTCCAGGACCCCGAGGGCAACGAGTTCTGCGTCGGCTGAGCCCGGAAACAGCCGGACCGGGCCCCGCCGTGCGGCGGGACCCGGTCCGGGGGAAAGCGGATGCCTAGGCCCAGGTGATCAGGCGCTTCGGCTGTTCCAGTACGGCCGCCACGTCCGCCAGGACCCGGGAGCCCAGCTCGCCGTCGACCAGGCGGTGGTCGAAGGAGAGGGCGAGGGTGGTCACCTGACGGGGCTTCACCTTGCCCTTGTGGACCCACGGCTGGAGCTTGATCGCGCCGACCGCGAGGATCGCGGACTCGCCCGGGTTGAGGATCGGCGTACCGGTGTCGACGCCGAAGACGCCGACGTTGGTGATGGTCACCGTGCCGCCCTGCATCGCCGCCGGGGGCGTCTTGCCCTCGCGGGCCGTGGAGACCAGCTCGCCGAGCGCGGAGGCGAGTTCGGGCAGGGTCTTCGCCTGGGCGTCCTTGATGTTCGGGACGATCAGGCCGCGCGGGGTGGCCGCCGCGATGCCCAGGTTCACGTACTCCTTGCGCACGATCTCCTGGTTCGCCTCGTCCCAGGCCGCGTTGACGTCCGGGTTGCGCCTGATCGCGACCAGGAACGCCTTGGCGATCAGGAGAAGCGGGTTGACCCGCAGGCCCGCCATGTCCTTGTCGGACTTCAGCTCCTCGACGAGCTTCATCGTGCGCGTGATGTCGAAGGTGATGAACTCCGTGACGTGCGGCGCGGTGAACGCGCTGTTCACCATGGCCGACGCGATGGCCTTCCGTACGCCCTTGATGGGGGTACGGGTCTCCCGGGCGCCGGCGGTGACCGGCCCCGGAGCCGCAGCCGCAGCCGCAGCCGTCTCCGGTGCGGACACCGGACCGGGCTTCGCCCGCTGGGCCGCCTGCTCCTGCTCCGGGCGTGCCGGAGCCGGGACCGCCGCGCGGACGTCCTCGCGGGTGATGATCCCGTCGGGGCCGGTCGGCGTGACCGTGGCCAGGTCGATGCCCAGGTCCTTGGCGAGCTTGCGGACCGGAGGCTTGGCCAGCGGACGGGACCGCCGGGACTCCGGCGCCGCCGTGGCGCCGGAGCCATGACCGTTGAGCTCCGCCTGGACGGCGGCGGCGGCCGCCACCGTCTCCGCCGGGGCCGCCACGCCCCTGCGCGGGCGGCGCTTCGTGGAGGCCTCGGACACGCCGTAGCCGACGAGCACCGGCTGGCGGGCCGCGGGCTTGGCCTCCTCGGGCCGGTCCGCCTCGGGCGCGGGCTCCGCCACCGGGGCCGGAGCGGCGGCGGGCGTGTCCGACCCCGGCGCCACGTCCACCGTGATGATCACCTGGCCGACATCGACCGTCACGCCCTCGTCGAAGCGCAGCTCGTGCACCACGCCGTCGTACGGGATGGGGAGTTCCACGGCGGCCTTCGCCGTCTCGACCTCGCACACCACCTGGCCGTCGGTGACCGTGTCGCCCGGCCGGACGTACCACTTGAGGATCTCGGCCTCGGTGAGTCCCTCGCCCACGTCGGGCATTTTGAACTCGCGGAAGCGCTGGGAGGTACGGGGAGTCTGGGAAGTCTCAGTCATCGTCACGGCTCTCCTCAGTACGCAAGCGAGCGGTCGACGGCGTCGAGTACCCGGTCGAGTCCCGGCAAGTACTCCTCCTCCAGGCGCGCCGGCGGGTACGGCGAGTGGAAGCCGCCCACCCTCAGCACCGGCGCCTCCAGGTGGTAGAAGCACCGCTCCGTCATGCGGGCGGCGATCTCCGCGCCCGAGCCGTAGAAGACCGGGGCCTCGTGGACCACGACCAGGCGGCCGGTCTTCTCGACCGACGTCTGGACCGTGTCGAAGTCGATCGGGGACATCGACCGCAGGTCGATGACTTCGAGGGACTTGCCCTCCTCGGCCGCCGCCGCTGCCGCCTCCACGCAGACCTTCACCATCGGGCCGTACGCCGCGAGCGTCAGGTCGGTGCCCTCACGCACGACGCGCGCCGTGTGGAGCGGGCCGGGAATGGCCTCGACGTCGACCTCGCCCTTGTCCCAGTAGCGCCGCTTCGGCTCGAAGAAGATCACCGGGTCGTCGCTCTGGATGGCCTGCTGCATCATCCAGTACGCGTCCGAGGAGTTGGACGGCGAGACCACCTTCAGCCCGGCGACGTGCGCGAACAGCGCCTCCGGGGACTCGCTGTGGTGCTCGACCGCACCGATGCCGCCGCCGTACGGGATGCGGATGACGACCGGCATCCTGATCGTGCCGAGCGAACGCGCGTGCATCTTCGCGAGCTGCGTGACGATCTGGTCGTACGCCGGGAAGACGAACCCGTCGAACTGGATCTCCACGACCGGGCGGTAGCCGCGCAGCGCGAGGCCGATCGCCGTGCCGACGATGCCGGACTCGGCGAGCGGGGTGTCGATGACCCGCTCCTCGCCGAAGTCCTTCTGGAGCCCGTCGGTGACCCGGAAGACGCCGCCGAGCTTTCCGACGTCCTCGCCCATGATCAGGACCTTGGGGTCGGTTTCGAGGGCCTTGCGCAGCGACTCGTTGATCGCCTTCGCGAGGGGGAGTTTCTGGACGGACTGGACGGACTGAACGGACATGCTTACTTGCCCTCCCCTGACTCGGCCGCGAAGGACGCCTGGTAGGCGGCGAACTGCGCGCGCTCCTCGTCGACGAGGGCGTGGCCGTCCGCGTAGACGTTCTCGAAGATCGCCAGCTGGTCCGGGTCGGGCATGGCGCGCACCGCCTCGCGGACCCGCTTGCCGAGGCTCTCGCTCTCGGTCTCCAGCGCCTCGAAGAAGGCCGCGCCGGCGAGGCCCGCCTTCTCCAGGTACGTGCGCAGGCGCAGGATCGGGTCCTTCGCCTCCCACGCCTCGCGCTCCTCGTCGGCCCGGTACTTCGTCGGGTCGTCGGAGGTGGTGTGCGCGCCCATGCGGTACGTGAACGCCTCGACCAGCGTCGGCCCCTCGCCCCGCCGCGCGCGCTCCAGCGCGTCGCGGGTCACGGCCAGGCAGGCGAGGACGTCGTTGCCGTCGACCCTCACGCCCGGGAAGCCGAACCCCTGCGCGCGCTGGTAGAGCGGGACGCGGGTCTGGCGCTCGGTGGGCTCGGAGATCGCCCACTGGTTGTTCTGGCAGAAGAAGACGACCGGGGCGTTGTAGACCGCCGAGAAGGTGAACGATTCGGCGACGTCGCCCTGGCTGGACGCGCCGTCGCCGAAGTACGCGATGACCGCGGAGTCCGCGCCGTCCTTGGCGACACCCATCGCGTAACCGGTCGCGTGCAGCGTCTGCGAGCCGATGACGATCGTGTACAGATGGAAATTGTTGGTGCTGGGATCCCAGCCACCGTGGTTCACGCCACGGAACATTCCCAGCAGGTTCGTCGGATCGACACCTCGGCACCAGGCGACACCGTGCTCGCGGTACGTCGGAAAGACGTAGTCGTCGTCACGCAGCGCGCGGGCCGAGCCGATCTGGGCGGCCTCCTGGCCGAGCAGCGAGGCCCACAGGCCCAGCTCGCCCTGGCGCTGGAGCGCGGTGGCCTCGGCGTCGAAGCGGCGGGTCAGGACCATGTCCCGGTACAGGCCGAGCAGTTCGTCCGGGGTGAGGTCGATCGCGTAGTCCGGGTGCTCGACGCGCTCACCCTCGGGGGTGAGCAGCTGTACGAGCTCCGGCTCGGATCGCTGGGGTTTCTTGGCGCTGACGCGCTTGGTGCTGCTGCGTCGCGGCTTACGCGCGGCAGTGCTCTCCACGGTCACGTGCGTGCTCCTCCGTCTGTCCGGCCCCCGGGGTCTGCCGGTGACCAGTGCGGCTCACCTGCTCGCGTCCTCGTGCACGGGGTGGGTGCGACTCGGCCGGGAACAGATGTGACAGGTGCCCCGGCGAAACGCCTGCCACAGGCACGTTACCCAGTGGGCCGCATAACTGCGAAACCCCACTTGACCTGCGATTTTGCTTGGATATCCAAGTAAATCGCAGAATTCGGGAACAACCACTGGTCAGAGCCTTGCAGTCCGCCGGAACAACGGCACGTTATCCCGGCGACCTACGACACGGGAAGAGTTCGTGTGTGAGGATGACGGCGTGCGCGAAGATGGAAAAATCACCGTATTTCTCGTCGACGACCACGAGGTGGTCCGGCGCGGCGTCCACGAACTGCTCTCCGTCGAGGACGACATCGAGGTGGTCGGTGAGGCCGGCACAGCCGCAGAGTCCCTGGTCAGGATCGTGGCGACCCGTCCCGACGTGGCGGTTCTCGACGTACGGCTGCCCGACGGAAGCGGTGTGGAGGTCTGCCGCGAAGTCCGTTCGCAGAACGAGGACATCAAATGCCTGATGCTCACCTCGTTCTCCGACGACGAGGCACTTTTCGACGCGATCATGGCCGGTGCCTCCGGATACGTGCTCAAGGCGATCCGCGGCAACGAGCTGCTGGCGGCCGTGCGCGACGTGGCGGCGGGCAAGTCGCTGCTGGACCCGGTGGCGACCGCCCGCGTCCTGGAGCGGCTGCGTTCGGGCAGCGCCACCAAGGACGACAGCCGGCTCGCGCGCCTCACCGAGCAGGAGCGCAGGATCCTCGACCTGATCGGCGAGGGCCTGACCAACCGGGTCATCGGCGAGCGGCTGCACCTCGCGGAGAAGACCATCAAGAACTACGTCTCCAGCCTGCTCTCCAAGCTGGGCATGGAGCGCCGCTCCCAGGCCGCCGCGTATGTGGCGCGCAAGCAGGCGGAGGAGAAGCGCTAGCCGGCCCCCGCCCTCCGGGTTCCGTTTTCCAAATTCCAAATTCCGGGTTCCGGGTTCCGGGTTCCGGGTTCCGGGTGCGATTCGGGACTTCCGTCCCTTTTCCGGGCCCCTGCCGGTGGCCGACAGTGAAGGGCATGCCCACCGAGCCCGCCCAGCCCGCCGAGGATCCACGCGCCGTCGAGCTCCTCCGCCGCGTCCCCTACGGCCGAGTCGTCACGAGCATGCGGGCCCTGCCCTTCCTCGCCGTCGCACGTCACATCGTCGTGCGCGGGCACGTGCTGCTGCGCATGCACGCGGGCCTCAACCACCACCAGGCCTGCCACGGCAGCGTGGTCGCGTACGGCGCGGACAACTTCAGCTCCGGCCCCGGCGCCGGCGACGCCACCCTGTGGTCCGTCCAGTTCACCGGCACCGCCGAGCTGTTCGAACCGAACGCCGACGAGCTGGAGCTCTTCGGCCGCGGCCCCCACTACGTCAACGGCGAACCCTTCGATCCCGTCTACATGCGCATCGAACCGCAGTTCACCACCGTGCACACCCTGAGCTGCACCCCTGAGCGACACGACGAGTACGCTCTGTGATCTAACATCTGGCGGGTGTCACGCTCATCTGTACCCGCCCCTCCACCGCCCGTCGGCTCCCTGCTGCGCCACTACCGCGACCCGGGCGAGCCGCTCTCCTGCGAGCCCGTGGCCCAGGGCCTGCTCAACCACGGCTACCGCCTCGTGACCACCCGCGGCGACTACTTCCTCAAGCACCACCTGGACGGCGACCGCGACACGATCAGACGCCAGCACCGCGCCACCCGCCACCTCCAGGCGTTCGGCGTCCCCGTCGCCCCGCCCGTCGAGGACACCCACGGCGGCACGGTCACGGTGATCGGCGGCCGCTGCTACGCCCTGCACCCGTGGATCGACGGCCGGCACCGGGACGGCGCCCAGCTCACGACGGCGGAGTCCCGGCGGCTCGGAGCGCTCCTGGGGCTCGTGCACACCTGCCTCGACCGGGTGATGGAGGAGACCGCACGGCGTACGCACGGCTGCGCCGACTGCGCCGACCCCGCCGACACCTTCGCCCTGATCGACGAGCTGCTGACGCTCGCGCGCGGGCGGCGGCCCCGCGACGCCTTCGACGTACTGGCGGAACACCGCCTCCTGGAGCGGCGGGCCCTCCTGGAGCGGCACGCCCACCGGCGGCCCCCGCCGGTCGCCGAGCCCGCCACCGGATGGGTGCACGGCGACTTCCATCCGCTGAACCTGCTCTACCGGGGCGCCGAGCCCGCCGCGATCGTCGACTGGGACCGCCTGGCGGTGCAGCCGCGCGCGGAGGAGGCGGTACGGGCCGCGGCGATCTTCTTCGTGCGGCCGGACGGGGAGCTGGAGCTGGCGAAGGTACGGGCGTACGCGGCGGCGTACCGGCGGGCGGCCGGGGCCGGTGCGGACGAGCTGGCCGCCGCGGTGCACCGGGTGTGGTGGGAGCGGCTCAACGACTTCTGGATACTGCGCTGGCGCTACCAGCTGAACGACCGAAGGGCCGACCCGCAGTTTCCTGCGGTGTCGGCCCTGGCGGTGTGGTGGACGAGGGAGTACGAGGCGGTGCGCGAGGCGTTCGCCGGATGAGGGGCCCGGATCAGGGGGTGGCGGCTCCGCCGGCCGCGTCCGTACCGCCGATGTCCGTGCCGCCCGCGTCCGTGCCGCCCGCGTCCGTACCACCGGCGTCCGTGCCACCGGCGTCGGTGCCGCCCGCGTCCGTGCCACCGGCGTCGGTGCCGCCCGTGTCCGTGCCACCGGCGTCGGTGCCGCCCGTGTCGGTGCCGCCGGTGTCCGTACCGCCGGTGTCCGTGCCGCCGGTGTCGGTGCCGCCGGTGTCCGTGCCGCCGTCCGTCGTCGTGCCCGGGGCGGTGTCCGTCGCCGACGGCGTGCTGCTGGGCGTGCGCGACGGCGTACTGCTCGGGGGGTACTTCGGGTACTTGTTGGACGGGGTCCGGTCCGGCTGCTGACCGCCGGCGGAGGTGCCCGGGTCGGTGTCGTCGGGCGAGGACGCGTCGTCCGAGGGCTTCGTCGTCTTCTCGTCCGACTTGGTCGGGGTGGAGGAGACCGACGGGTTCTTGTCCTTCTGCTCCGTGCCGCCGCCACCGTTGTCGTCCGTCCGGTTCACCGCGAAGGCGACACCCGCCGCGATCGCGATGACCGCGAGCACCGCGAAGATCCACATCTTGCCGCGGCCGCTCCCGCCACCGCCGTGCCCGCCGTCGTACGCCCCGTCGTGCGGGTTCATCGGCGGGAGTATCGCGCCGCCCGCCTGCATCTGCGAGGTGTCGCCGTGGTTCGGGTGGCCCATCGCGGTCGTCGCGTAGGCGCCCCCGGCGGGGGTGTGGCCGCCCTCGTGCATCTCGACCGGGCCGGTGTTCCAGGTGCCGGTGTGGCTGCCCTGCTCCTGGAGCATCGACAGGCCGTACTGGATGAGCCCGCGCATCTCCTCCGCGCTCTGGAACCGGTCGTCCGGGTCCTTCGCGAGGGAACGCATGACGAGCCCGTCCAGTTCGGGCGGTGCCACGTCCGAGATCTCGGACGGCGGCACGGGGATGTCCTGGACGTGCTGGTAGACCACCGAGAGGGGGGTCTCGCCGGTGAAGGGGGGCCGCAGCGCGAGCAGCTCGTAGAGCAGGCAGCCCGTCGCGTACAGGTCACTGCGGTGGTCGACGGCCTTGCCCAGCGCCTGCTCCGGGGAGAGGTACTGGGGCGTGCCCATGACCATGCCGGTCTGCGTCATCGTCGACTGCGCGCCGTGCAGGGCGCGGGCGATGCCGAAGTCCATGACCTTGACCGCGCCGCTGTGCGTGATGATCACGTTCGCGGGCTTGATGTCGCGGTGCACGATGCCGTGCTGGTGGCTGTACGCAAGCGCTTCGAGCACGCCGGAGACGATGATCAGCGCCTGCTCGGGGCCGGGGGCCTCCGCGTTCTGGAGCAGCTCGCGGATCGTACGGCCCTCGACGAGCTCCATCACGATGTAGGGGACGACGCTTCCGCCGACCTGGTCCTCGCCGGAGTCGTACACGGCGACCACGGCGTGGTGGTTCAGGCCGGCGACCGACTGTGCCTCACGCGTGAACCGCGCCTTGGAGGTGGGGTCCTCCGCAAGATCGGAGCGGAGCAGCTTCACCGCCACGGTACGGCCGAGCCGTACGTCCTCGGCGGCGAACACTTCCGCCATGCCGCCGCGGCCGAGGCGGTGCGTCAGCCGGTAGCGGCCATCGCCGACCAATCCGCCCATACCCCATGATTCCGGGGCGTCCGACACTCCGCCGCCGCTTCCCTCGGGTTCGGGTGCCATCAGTCCTCGCCGTCGTTTCTGTCCGCGTCGCGTTCGCGGTGGTCCTCAGGGGCCTCAAGGTTCTCCGCCACGTCACGCTACAGCCTCCGCGCGGCGCGCCGGTCCGGATGGACCGGCCATCAAACCCGTTGCCGATGTACCCATGCAAATTCCAGCCACCTGCCGGGCTCCCACCGGTCTCTCGCCGGGCCCGTGCCGGACCCCCCGCTGTAACGCTTGCGCGACGCTTGTGGCGCGTACGGTCACGGAACGGGCACCGCGCTTGACGTGTCAGTGCCCTGGGGCAGACTTGGCCCGTAAATCTTGCGCTGAGGGGGAAGCACGGTAATGAGCCAGGACGGCGGACAGGGCCGCTACGCGGGCGGCTCGGTCGCGGGCGGGCGGTACCAGCTGCGCGACCTGCTCGGAGAAGGCGGCATGGCGTCGGTGTACCTCGCGTACGACTCCGCGCTGGACCGCCAGGTGGCCATCAAGACGCTGCACACGGAACTGGGGCGCGAACAGTCGTTCCGCGAACGGTTCCGGCGCGAGGCGCAGGCGGTCGCCAAGCTCTCCCACCCCAACATCGTCTCGGTCTTCGACACCGGCGAGGACCAGCTCGACGGCGCGCTGATGCCGTACATCGTCATGGAGTACGTCGAGGGGCAGCCGCTCGGTTCCGTGCTCCGGGCGGACATCGAGCAGTACGGCGCCATGCCGGCCGACAAGGCGCTCAAGATCACGGCGGATGTGCTGGCCGCGCTGGACACCAGTCACGAGATGGGCCTGGTCCACCGCGACATCAAGCCCGGCAACGTGATGATGAACAAGCGCAATGTGGTCAAGGTCATGGACTTCGGCATCGCGCGCGCCATGCAGTCCGGCGTCACGTCGATGACGCAGACCGGCATGGTTGTCGGTACGCCGCAGTACCTGTCGCCCGAGCAGGCGCTGGGGCGCGGCGTCGACGCGCGCTCCGACCTGTACTCGGTCGGCATCATGCTGTTCCAGCTGGTGACGGGCCGGCTGCCGTTCGACGCGGACTCGCCGCTCGCCATCGCGTACGCACACGTCCAGGAGGAGCCGGTGGCTCCTTCGTCGATCAACCGGTCGATCCCGCCGGCGGTCGACGCCCTCGTCGCGCGGGCGCTGAAGAAGAACCCGAACGAGCGGTTTCCCAGCGCGGCCGCGATGCGCGACGAGTGCGCGCGGGTGTCGGGCTCGGGTCAGACGGGCGCCGCGCCGGTGATCATCGGTGGCGGTCCGGCGGCGCAGAGCGGGTCCGGGGTCGGGTCGGCGGTCTTCCCGCCGGTCGAGCAGACGGGTTACCCGCAGAGCGGCAGCGTGCAGACGCCGTACCAGCCGGGTCCGGCGCCGTACGGGCCGCCGACGCCCGCCCCGGGCCCCGCGCAGCAGGGATACGGGTACCCGGCGCAGACGGCGCACCCCACGCCCGCCCCTTCGCCGTACGCGACGCACGGGATGCAGCACGGCGGGCACGGCATGCAGGGCGGGCAGACCCCGCCGCCGTACACGATGTCGCCCCAGGCGGCACAGGGCCCGGGCGGCGGGAACGGCGGCGGCAACCGGAACATGCCGGTGGTCGTGGGGTCGGTCGTGGTCGCGCTGCTGGCGATCGGCGGCCTGGTCACGGCGCTCTCACTCAGGGACGACCCGAACGGCGGGAACGAGGGCGGCGACGACCCCACCCGGAGCGAGGCGGCGACCAAGCCCGGCTACAAGGGCCCGGACCGCTCCAGGACCATGAAGACCACCGACTGCTCGCCCGGCAGGGAGTCGATGTCGGACCCGGAGAAGGTCGTGGTGCCGAGCTTCCTCTACAAGGACATCCGCTCGGTCAAGCTGTGCCTGAACGCGGCGGGGTGGAAGCTCAAGGAGACCAGGGTCGACGACCCCACCTGGGGCGAGGACACGGTGGTCAACCAGTACCCCAAGCGTGACGCCGACATCGACCCCGAGGACTTCACGGTCGAGCTGGAAGTCGCCACCGGCAATCCGCCCTCGGACTAGACCGGCCGGGCGGTCCGGTTCGGACGTACGGAAGGGGCCTCTGCGCGTATAACACGCGCGGGGGCCCCTTTCGTGTGACCCGGGGTGCCGGAGGTGTCGCGGCGTGTGACGCTGGGTCCGGCGTCCCGGCGCCGGACGCAGCGGTCCGGCGCATCTCGTCGTATCTCGTCATGTCCCAGAAGATCTCGGCACATCTCGCTACATCTCGGCTCAGGAGGCGGAATCCCATGGCTGTCCGGTTCGCGGCGGTGGGGGTGGCCGCGGTGCTGGCACTGCCGGTCCCGGGGGCGTACGCCGACGAGCGTGCGCCGGACCCGACGCCCGCACGCATCTCAGCACCCCTCTCCACCCCCTCGCCCCTGCCCGCCTCCTCGTCCGCGCCCGCCTCCGCGGGGGAGCCGGGGCCGGGCGCCGGAGCGTTCGACGGTCCGAAGCGGTTCTCCGCCCCCACCACCGCTCCTTCCGAGAGCCTGGCCGGGCGGCCGGCCGGGGAGGGGCGCACGCGGCCGGGAAGGACGCCCGGGAAGGACGCGGCTCCCAGCGGGAGCGGGTCCGCCACGGCGGAGGCGGCCGAGAGCGGCGGTGCGAGCCCCTCGGGCAGCGCCGGGGCCACACGCAGCCCCTCCGCGTCCGCGTCCGGCTCGGCTTCCACGTCGGCGAGCACCTCGGCCACCCCCCGCGAGCCGTACGCGCCCCCGCCCGGAGAGGTCCACGAAGAGGCGCTGGAGGACCCCTGGCACGAGCCCGCCGCCTCCCCCTCCTCCTCCCACGCCCCGCCGGGCACCGCCCGCAAGGGTTCCCAGCAGGCCGTCGCACAGTCCGGCCCGCTGGGCGTCCATGTGCTTCCGCTGGGGGTGGGGCTCTCGCTGTTCGGGCTCGGGCTCGGGTTCCTGGGACTCCGGATGCGACGCGGCTGACCCGCCGCCCGGCAGCCCGTCCCCCTCAGGGCCTACTTCCGATGTCCTCCTCAGGTGGGTTGGCGCCCGGCAGCATACTCGGTATACATACTCGGTATGTCGATCCGTCACGGGCTGCTGGCCCTCCTGGAACACGGCCCTCGTTACGGCTCCCAACTGCGTACCGAATTCGAGTCGCGCACCGGTGCGACCTGGCCTCTCAACGTCGGCCAGGTCTACACGACCCTGGCGCGCCTCGAACGCGACGGCATGGTCGTCCAGGACGGCGAGGACGGAGCGGGCCACGCGCTGTACGCGATCACCGGCGCGGGGCGAGGTGAACTCAAGAGCTGGTTCGAGCGGCCCGTCGACCGCACCAGCCCGCCCCGCGACGAGCTGGCCATCAAGCTCGCCATGGCCGTCGGCGCCCCCGGCGTCGACATCCGGGCCGTCATCCAGGCCCAGCGCCACGCCACTCTCCAGGCGATGCAGGACTACACCCGCCTCAAGGCCCGGGCCCTCGCCGCCGTCGAGGTCGAGAGCGAAGACGGCGAACAGGCGCGCGACGACATCGCCTGGCTGCTCGTACTGGAACAGCTGATCTTCCAGACCGAGGCCGAGGCGCGCTGGCTCGACCACTCCGAGTCCCGGCTCACCCGGCTCTCCGCGACGGCCGCGCGCAGGGCCGAGAACGCTCCCGCGGCCGCGTCACCGGTCCCTGCGGACCGTGACGTCACCGCCGTCGCCGATACCGCCCGTACGGCCCCGATACCTCGCCGCACACGGCGCTAGAACCCGCGCCCCACCACCATTCCACCTCAGGGGGACCTTTTTTCATGCCTGAATCCATGCCCCACACGTCACATCAGCCCCAAGAGTCACAGCAGACGCAGCAGCCCGTACTGCAACTTGAGGAGCTGACCCGCGTCCACGGCAGCGGCGCCACCGAGGTGCATGCCCTGCGCGGCGTCAACCTCTCCGTCTTCCCCGGTGAACTCGTCGCCGTCATGGGCCCGTCGGGCTCCGGCAAGTCCACCCTGCTCACCATCGCGGGCGGCCTCGACAGCCCCACCTCGGGCCGGGTCGTCGTCGAAGGCACGGACATCACGACCGTGGGCCGCAAGGAACTCGCCGCCCTGCGCCGCCGCAGCATCGGCTACGTCTTCCAGGACTACAACCTCATCCCGGCCCTGACCGCCGCCGAGAACATCGCCCTGCCCCGCGAACTGGACGGCGTGTCCGCCCGCAAGGCGCGCGTCTCCGCCGTCGCCGCCCTGGAGGAAATGGGCCTCGGCCGGCTCGCCGACCGCTTCCCCGACGAGATGTCCGGCGGCCAGCAGCAGCGCGTGGCCATCGCCCGCGCCCTGGTGGGAGACCGCCGCCTCGTCCTCGCCGACGAACCGACCGGCGCCCTGGACTCCGAGACGGGCGAGTCCGTACTCGCGCTGCTGCGCGCCCGCTGCGACGCGGGCGCGGCCGGCATCCTCGTCACCCACGAGCCGCGCTTCGCGGCCTGGGCGGACCGGGTGGTCTTCCTGCGCGACGGCTCCGTCGTCGACGAGACCCTGCGCAGCCAGGCCGACTCGCTGCTCTCCGGGCAGGCGGCCGCACAGTGAACCACTGGTACCACTCGTGGGTGGCCGCGGTGCGCATCGCCCGCCGCGACGCCTGGCGCTTCAAGGGCCGCAGTTCCCTCGTACTCGCCATGATCGCCCTGCCGATCCTGGGCGTGAGCGCCGCCGATCTGACCCTGCGCAGCGCCGAACTCTCCACCGAGCAGCAGATGGAGCGCGACCTCGGCGCCGCCGACGCCCGGGTGTCCGACCCGGGCATGGGCGGCGTGCCGATCCACCAGTCTCCCGACGGCCGCAACCACATGACGGTGGAGAACTTCGACAACAAACCGTGGCCCGAGGGTTCCGCCGACATCCGGGCGGCGTTCCCGGCGGGCGCGAAGATCCTCAAGGACACGAGCGGCAGCGGCAAGCTCCGTACCGAGCACGGACTGCTCAACACCGTGATCCATGAGCTGGACGCGACCGATCCGATGACCAAGGGCCTCATGACCCTCGGTCAGGGCCGGTTCCCCGACAAGGCCGGCGAGATCGCCGCGACCGCCCACTTCCTGGAGACCAGCGGCCTGGAGGTGGGTTCGGAGCTCACCGCCCGCGGGCTCGCCACCGAGTACCGGATCGTCGGCTCGTACGAACTCCCCGGCGCACTCAAGTCCGACGAGGTCCTCGCGCGGCCCGGCACGTTCCTGGCGCCGCTCGACAAGGCGCTCAAGGCCGACGGCCTGCCCGGCACGGCGGCCGACAGCACGTACCTGGTGTCGGTCGACGGCGACGGTTTCACGTGGAACATGGTCAAGAAGGCCAATGCCCACGGCGCCGTGGTGACCTCGCGGGCCGTGGCCCTCGCCCCGCCCGCCGACTCCGAGGTGCCGCTCCACCAGCGGGACGACTGGTCCGACTACGAGCAGAGCACGGCGGCCAGGACTGCGGAGCTCGCCGCCGTCGGCACCGTCGTCGGCCTCGCCATGCTGGAGATCTGCCTGCTCGCGGGCCCGGCGTTCGCGGTCGGGGCCCGGCGCTCGCGCCGTCAGCTCGGCCTGGTCGGCGCCAACGGCGGCGACCGCCGCCACATCCGCGCCATCGTGCTCTCCGGCGGCCTGGTCATCGGCTTCGCCGCGGCCGTCGTGGGCACCGCGCTCGGCCTGCTCCTCACCTTCGTGCTGCGGCCGCTGCTCGAGGACTACATGGGCCAGCGGTTCGGCAGCTTCGACATCCGTCCGCTGGAACTGTTCGGCATCGGCCTGCTCGCCGTCCTCACCGGTCTGCTCGCCGCGATCGTCCCGGCCGTCACCGCGTCCCGGCAGACCGTGCTGGCCTCGCTCACCGGCCGCCGCGGTGTACGCCGCTCCAGCCGCGTCCTGCCCGTCGTCGGCCTGGTCGCGACCGGCCTGGGCATCGCCATCACGCTGTTCGGCGCCACCGCCACCGACAGCATCGTCGTCGTCGCGGGCGGCAGCGCCCTCGCCGAGCTGGGCATCGTCGCGCTCACCCCCGCCCTGGTCGGCCTCTTCGGCAAGCTCGGCGGGTGGCTGCCGCTGTCGCCGCGCCTGGCCCTGCGCGACGCCGTACGCAACCGGGGCCGCACGGCCCCCGCCGTCGCCGCCGTGCTGGCCGCCGTGGCGGGCACGGTCGCCGTGGCGACGTACGCCACCAGCGACGACGTACAGCAGCGCGCCGCCTACCAGGCACGGCTGCCGCACGGTGCGGTGACCGTGTCCGACACGGAGGGCGGCGGCCGCGGTGTGCCGGCCCTGCGCACGGCCGTCCAGAAGAACTTCCCCGTCGACGTGCGCGCCGATGTCGGCCGGATCGTCGTGGGCAACGCCAACTGCGAGCCGTACAGCGACGTGAAGGGCTGCGGGCGGTACGAGCTCGTCGTGCCCGAGGACAACCGCTGCGCCCTGTGGTCGCAGGACCTCCCGGGCGCGAAGGAGCTGTCGCCGGCCGAGCGCCGCAAGCTGTCCAAGGACTGGCGCTGCCAGGAGGACGGCCAGTACACCGATCAGGAGGTCCTCGTCGCCGACGAGAAGCTGCTGTCGGTCCTCGCGATCGACGACCCGGCCGTCGTCGGCGCCCTCAAGAGCGGCAAGGCCGTCTCCTTCGACCGGCGCAACGTCGAGAAGGGGCAGATCGGCGTCAAGCTGATCACCGACACGAAGAAGGCCGACCTGATGACGCAGAGGGGCGAGGACGCGCCCGGCGAGATCAAGTCCTTCCCCGTCCACCAGGCTCCCGAGTCCGTCCAGTCGTACGGACTGAGCGTCGTCCTGCCGGCACAGGCGGTGAAGGCCGCCGGGCTCACCACCGTTCCCCTCGGCTCGTACTTCTCGGCCGACAACCTGCCGAACAGCACACAGCGGCAGAAGCTCGACGCGGCGCTCGACGTGCTGGGCACCGACGGCGGCCTGTACGTGGAGGAGGGGTACGTCAGCGACAACAGCATCGTCCTGCTGGCCCTGACCGTCTTCGCCGGACTCGTCACCATCGGCGCGGCCGGCATCGCGACGGGCCTCGCCCAGACCGACGCCGAACCCGACCTGAAGACCCTCGCCGCGGTCGGCGCGCCCCCGCGGGTGCGCAGGACGCTGAGCGGTTTCCAGTGCGGGGTGGTCGCCGCGATGGGCGTGGTACTCGGCTCGGCGGCGGGCGTGCTGCCCGCGATCGGGCTGCGGCTGACCGAGGAACACCAGCAGCTGAAGTGGTACGAGAAGGACCTGGACGCCGGCATGGGCGTCATGATCGATCCGCCGTACGTCCCGATCGTCGTCCCGTGGGAGACCCTCGCGGCGCTGCTCGTCGCCGTACCCGTGGGCGCGGCACTCCTCGCCGCACTGGTCACCAGGTCCCGCACCGCGGTGGCGCGGCGCGCGGCGGGCTGAGCCGAAGCGCCGGTTCCCGTGCCCCCGCACAGGGTGGATCACCTCTGCGCGGGGGCACACCGTGTTTGTGACGCAGGTGTACGAGAGAATGGCGGCATGGAGATGCCGAGGAGTGAACGGTCGCAGGAGAGCCCGAAAGTTCTTGTCATGGGACAGGACGGAATGGCTTTCGGCGGCGCTGACGACGAGTCGCGCGAGGTGCCAGTGACAGAGATGGTCGAACAGCCCGCGAAGGTCATGCGCATCGGCAGCATGATCAAGCAGCTCCTGGAGGAGGTCCGGGCGGCTCCTCTCGACGAAGCGAGCCGGGTGCGGCTGAAGGACATTCACGCCAGCTCGGTGAAGGAACTCGAAGACGGTCTCGCGCCTGAGCTCGTCGAGGAACTGGAGCGGCTCTCCCTGCCGTTCACGGACGAGGCGATCCCCTCCGAGGCGGAACTGCGCATCGCGCAGGCCCAGTTGGTCGGGTGGCTCGAAGGCCTCTTCCACGGCATCCAGACGGCGCTCTTCGCCCAGCAGATGGCGGCGCGGGCGCAGTTGGAGCAGATGCGGCGCGCGCTTCCGCCGGGAGCGGGCCATGAGGACGACGGGCATGACGAAGGCCACGGCCCGGTGCGTTCGGGTCCGTACCTCTGAAGCCCGCCGGGCTCACCGGACCCGCCGGACCCGGTGGACCCGGTGGACCCGCTCACGAGCGGCGAGAGGCCCGCACCGCCGTGACGGCGGTGCGGGCCTCTCGCGCGGATCGGGCCCGCTCAGGCCGTGGTCAGCAGGATCTTGCCGACGTGGCCACCCGCCTCCAGCACCCGGTGGGCCTCCGCCGCCTCGGCCATCGGCACGACCCGGTCCACCACCGGGCGTACGCGGCCGGTGCCGATCAGCGGCCAGACATGTTCCCGTACCGCCGAGACGATCGCCGCCTTCTCGCCCAGCGGACGCATCCGCAGCGACGTCGCCGTGATCGCGGCGCGCTTCTTCATCAGTGCGCCCAGATTGAGCTCGCCCTTCACGCCGCCCTGCATGCCGATGACCGCGAGGCGGCCGTTGACGGCGAGCGCCTTCACGTTCCGGTCCAGGTACTTCGCGCCGATGATGTCGAGGATGACGTCCGCGCCGGCCCCGTCGGTGGCCTTGCGCAGCTCCTGGACGAAGTCCTGCTCCCGGTAGTCGATCAGGATGTCCGCGCCCAGCTGCGCGCAGTGCGCCAGCTTCTCGGGACCGCCGGCGGTGACCGCGACGCGCGCGCCGACCGCCTTGGCGAGCTGGATCGCCATCGTGCCGATACCGCTCGCGCCGCCGTGCAGCAGCAGCGTCTCGCCGGGCCGCAGGTGGGCGATCATGAAGACGTTCGACCAGACCGTCGCGGTCACCTCGGGCAGCGACGCCGCGGTGACCAGGTCCATGCCGTCGGGCACGGGCATCAGCTGCCCGGCCGGTACGGCGACCTTCTCGGCATACCCGCCGCCGCTCAGCAGGGCGCACACCTCGTCGCCCACGGACCAGCCCGAGACGCCGGGCCCCAGTGCCGCGATCCGGCCGGAGCATTCGAGGCCGGGGTACCGGGACGAGCCGGGCGGCGGGTCGTAGAAACCCTGGCGCTGCAGCAGGTCGGCGCGGTTGACGGCGCTCGCCGCGACCTCGACGAGGACCTCGCCCTCGCCGGGTACGGGATCGGGGACCTCCGCCCATACGAGCGCCTCGGGGCCACCGGGTTCAGGAATCGTGATCGCATACATGGCCGCGAGGCTACTCCGCACCGGCCCGTACCAGCCTAGTCCGGCACCGTCACCCGCATGTCCCCCGCGGTCGTGGTGCCGGGCGAGGCGCGCACGATGGTGATCAGCCGGTCCGTCAGCTGCAGCGGGCTGGCCGCCGGATCGTCGTAACCGAGCAGCCGGTGTCCGCGCAGGACACTGACCACCAGGTCCTCGGTCTCCCGTACGTTCCGTCCCACTTCGGCCTTTATCACCGGCCGCTCGACGAGATCGAGTCCGCTGCCCTGCTGGATCAGGTCCTCCATCACCGTGCCCGCGCTGGGGCTGAGCACGGACAGGCCGAGGAGCCGCCCGGCCGCGCTGGCGCTGGTGATGACCGCGTCGGCACCGGACTGGCGCAGCAGCGGCGCGTTCTCCTCCTCACGGACCGCGGCGACGATCTTCGCACCGCGGTTGAGCTGACGCGCGGTGAGCGTGACCAGGACCGCCGTGTCGTCGCGCTGGGTCGCGATGATGATCTGGCGAGCCTTCTGGAGCTCGGCGCGGAGCAGTACGTCGCTGCGGGTGGCATCGCCCAGGACACCCGTGAACCCGTCGGCGTTGGCCGCTTCGATGACCTTCGCACTCGGGTCGACGACCACGATCTGCTCTTTCCTGAGCCCCGTGGCGCCCAGGGTCTGGATCGCGGAACGACCCTTGGTGCCGAATCCGACGATGACGGTGTGGTCGCGCAACTGGGCCCTCCAGCGGTTCAGCCGCCACTCCTCCCGGGTCCGTTCGGTGAGGACCTCGAGAGTGGTGCCGACCAGGATGATCAGGAAAAGCACGCGCAGCGGCGTCACCAGCAGCACGTTGACGAGCCTGGCGCTGTCACTGTGCGGCACGATGTCGCCGTAACCCGTCGTGGAGAGGGTCACGGTCGAGTAGTAGACGGCATCGAGGAGGTCGATGCTCTCGTCGGCGTTGTCGTGGTAGCCGGCGCGGTCGAGGTAGACGATGAGCACCGTCGTGGCCAGAACCATCATCGCCATCAGCAGACGCTTGCCGACCTGCCGCAGCGGGCGGTCGACGATACGGCGCGGCAGCTTGATCCGGGCGGCGACGAGGTGCTCGTCGGCATGCCTGGCCATCGCGTCTTGGCCGGGAAGTTTCACGTGAAACGTCCTTCTGTCCAGGGCAGGTCGAGGATCTCCAGTACCTGGCCGGCCCGTGCGCCGCCGGGCGGGACGACGGCCAGGCCGTCGGCTGCGGCGATGCCGCGCAGCATGGCCGGACCGTTGTAGTGCAGCGGCACGGCCTGTTCCGGTCCGTTCCCGTCTCTTCCCCCTCGGCGGCGGGCGACAGGGACGAGACGGGTGTCGTACGGGTGGCCGCTCACATCGTCCCGTACGGACGAGAAGCGCGGAGCGCGGGGGGCCTGTTGGACACGGGCGCGCAGCAGCGGCTCGGCGAGGGTCAGCAGGCCCGACACGGCGGCCAGCGGGTTGCCGGGCAGACCCACCAGATACGGGCCTTCTGCCCCGTCCGCTTCTCCTCCCCCGGCTCCGAGGCGCGCCAGCAGCATCGGATGGCCGGGCCGCACCGCGACACCGTCGACCAGCAGCTCGGCGCCCGCCTTGCGCAGGATCGGGTGGACGTGGTCGACGGGTCCGGCCGCCGTACCGCCCGTGGTCACGACGAGGTCGGCCGTGGACGTGGTGACGGCCCGGTGGAGCGCTTCGGCGTCGTCGCCCAGGCGGCGGGTGCCCAGCACTTCGGCGCCGAGGGCGCGCAGCCAGGGGTCGAGGAGCGGGCCGAGGGCGTCACGGACCATCCCGTCGTGCGGCAGGCCCTCACTCAGCAACTCGTCACCCAGTACGAGCACTTCGACGCGGGGCCGGGACACGACGGACAGCGTGTCGTAACCGGCGGCCGCGGCGAGGCCGAGGACGGCGGGCGTGACGAGGGCGCCGGCGGGCAGCAGTCGGTCACCGGTACGGCACTCCTGGCCGCGCGGCCGGATGTCCTGACCCTGGACGACCTCGCGGCGCGCGTACAGCCGCCCCTCGGCCTCCGCCGGCCGGGCGTGCTCGCTGCGGATCACGGCGGTGGTGTCGGGCGGGACCCGGGCGCCGGTGGCGATGCGTACGGCCGTACCGTCGGTGAGCGCTCCGGGCGCGGCGTGCCCGGCGAGGACCTGACCGCCTTCCCCGATGTGCCACGGCCCTGGGCCCGCCACCGCCCATCCGTCCATGGCGGACGTGTCGAAGGACGGCAGATCGGTGAGCGCGGCGAGAGGTTCGGCGAGGACCTGCCCGAGGGCCTGCCCCAACGTCACGCGCGCCGTGCGGGGAGCGGCGGCCCCGCCGGCCCGGGCGGCGACGGCGCGCGCCTCGGGCCAGGCAGTGGCGCCGGTACGGGCGTGGGACGCGGGCACGGCGCCGGGCCGGCCCGCGCGGCCGGCCCGCCCGGGCTCCTGCCCGGACGGCTCCGGCCGTTCCCGCTGCTCCGACGCCTGCGACCGGTCCGACGTCCGGTCCGACGTCCGGTCCGGCTCCTGTGCCGGCTCCTGTGCCGGTGCCGATGCCGGTGTCCGGCTGACGAGAGCGAGCGCCTCGTCGATCTCGCGATCCTCCTGGTTCACCCCGCGCCGTCTTCCCTGCGGTCTCCCGTGGCGGCCCCCGAGGCCTCCCCCTTGGCCTCTTCCTCGGCCTCCTGCGCCCAACGGGCGGCGAGAGCCGCGGCCTTGCGAGCCGCTTCGGCAACGGCCTGCGGCCCGTCCCCGCCCGCCTTCGCCGCCGCATAACCGACCAGGAAGGTGGTGAGCGGCGCGGCGGGCCGGGCGACACCGTGCGCGGCGTCGCGGGCGAGGTCGAGCAGGAGGCCGGTGTCGACATCGAGTTCGATGCCGAGCTCGTCCTTGACTGCGGTCATCCATTCATCCAGCACGTGTCCATGCTCCCTGATCCGCGACCGGGCTGCGGCAATGTTTTCCCAGGTGTCGCAGTCGAAGGAGTCCAGGGGACCTGCGGCGACGCGCGTCAGGCCGAGCTCGCCCGTGAGCAGCCGGAGCGGCAGGCCGAAGAGACTGCCGTGCTCGGTGGCGAGGAGCGCCAGCTCGCGGCGGAGCGGTTCGGCGCGGTAGGCGGCGACGAGGGGCTGGTCCCGCCCTCCCGCGTCCACCAGCAGGGCGGCTTCCCGCCCGCTCCCCTCCAGAGCCCCCAGGAGCCGCTGAACCGTACCGCTCCCGATGAACGGCAGATCGGCGGAGAGTACGAGCACGCTGTCCGCGGTGGTACGCCGCACCCCGGCGTCGAGCGCGGCCAGCGGCCCGCCCCCGGCCGGTTTCTCCCGCGCCCACTCGACGGGGCGCACGGTGGCCCGCCGCCCGCCGACGACAACGGTCGTACCGGCTCCGCGGCAGGCCCCCAGCACCCGGTCGAGCAGGGTTCTTCCGCCCACGCGCACCCCGGGCTTGTCCACCCCGCCCAGCCGCTTCGCGGCGCCTCCGGCCAGCACGATGGCGTCATACGCGGTCGTGGTCATTCCCCGAGTATGCGGCCCTCCGGGAAGAGACGGGTAGGGGCGGCGCCCCGCGCAGCGGTCCGAGCGGTCTAGAGCGTGCGCAGCAACAGCGCCGGCTGCTCCACGCAGTCCGCCACGTACCGCAGGAAACCGCCCGCCGTGCCGCCGTCGCACACCCGGTGGTCGAAGGTCAGGGACAGCTGAACGACCTTGCGGACCGCCAGCTCCCCCTCATGCACCCACGGCTTGGGGACGATCCGGCCCACCCCGAGCATCGCCGCCTCCGGATGGTTGATGATCGGCGTGGAGCCGTCGACACCGAACACCCCGTAGTTGTTCAGCGTGAACGTGCCGCCGGTCAGGTCCGCCGGGGTCAGCGCCCCCTTCCTGGCCGACTCCGTCAGCCGGGCGATCTCCGCGCCCAGTTGCTCCACGTTGCGGGCATGGGCGTCCCGTACGACCGGGACGACCAGCCCCCGCTCCGTCTGCGCGGCGAACCCGAGGTGCACACCGGGAAGGCGCACGATCTCGCGGGAGGCCATGTCCACGGTGGAGTTGAGTTCCGGGAAGCGGGCCAGGGCAGCCGTACAGATCCGGGCGAGGAGCGCCAGTACCGAGACCGGTGGCCTGGCCGACCGGTTCATCGCCGCACGGGCCGCCATGAGTTCCGTCGCGTCCGCGTCCACCCAGCAGGTGGCGTCCGGAATCTCGCGACGGCTGCGCGAGAGCTTGTCGGCGACGGCCCCGCGCACCCCCCGCAGCGGAACACGCTCTCCGGCGGCGACGGAAGCCCCCGCAGACATCGGAACAGACGCCGGCACAGACGCCGGTGCCGGTGCCTGTGCCTGTGCCTGTGCCTGTGCCTGTGCCTGTGCCGTCACAGGCTCCTGCTCCTGCTCCTTGCTGCGGATCGCGCTCTCCACATCGGACCGCAGGATCAGACCGTCGGGCCCCGTGCCCTTCAGTTCCCGCAGGTCCAGGCCGTTCTCGCGCGCCAGCCGCCGCACCAGCGGCGAGATCACCGGCACCGGCCCGGCCGTCTTGGCCACCGCGGCCTCAGCGACCGGTACCGGCACTGGTACCGCCACCGGCCCGGCAGCCGGTCCGGCCGCCGTGACCGGCCGGATGCGCCGCCGCCGGGCCACCGCCGCCCCCGTGCCGTACCCCACCAGCACGTTCCCCGAGGACTCCGCCTCCGCGGGAGAGACGGCAGCCGCCGCGGTACCAGAGGCCGCCGCGGCGTCAGGGGCCGCCCCCACCGCGACCGTCAACAGCGGGGAGCCCACCGGCAGCTCGGCCCCCTCCTCGCCGAAGCGGGCGGTCACCACGCCTCCGTACGGACACGGCACCTCCACCATCGCCTTGGCCGTCTCGACCTCGACCACCGGCTGGTCGACGGCGACGACATCACCCACCTCCACCAGCCAGCGCACGATCTCCGCCTCGGTGAGGCCCTCACCGAGGTCGGGCAGCTTGAATTCCAGACTCGCCATCTCAAAAGCGTGTGGCATCAGCTGCCCGCCTCCCACTGAAGCCGCGCGACCGCGTCGAGAACCCGGTCCACTCCCGGCAGATGGTGCCGCTCCAGCATCGGCGGCGGATACGGGATGTCGAATCCGGCGACCCGCAGCACCGGCGCCTCCAGGTGGTGGAAGCAGCGCTCCGTCACCCTGGCCGCGATCTCCCCGCCGGGTCCGCCGAAGCCGGTGGACTCGTGGACGACGACCGCGCGCCCGGTCCGCCGTACCGAAGCGGCCACCGTCTCGTCGTCGAAGGGCACGAGCGAGCGCAGGTCCACGACTTCGAGGTCCCAGCCCTCCGCCCCGGCCGCCTCCGCCGCCTCCATGCACACCGGCAGGGACGGCCCGTACGTGATGAGCGTCGCGCTGCGCCCGGAGCGCCGCACCACCGCCCGGCCGATCGGCTCGACGGCGGCCGGCGCGTCCGGCGACCATGCCGCCTTCGACCAGTAGAGCCGCTTCGGCTCCAGGAAGACCACCGGGTCGTCGGAGGCGATCGCGGCCCTCATCAGCCCGTACGCGTCCTCGACCGTGGCCGGCGTGACGACATGGAGCCCCGGAGTCGCCATGTAGTACGCCTCGGACGAGTCGCTGTGGTGCTCGACGCCGCCGATCCCGCCGCCGTACGGCACCCGGATCACCATCGGCATCGGCATCGCGCCGCGCGTGCGGTTGCGCATCCGTGCGACATGGCTGAAGAGCTGCTCGAACGCCGGGTAGGCGAACGCGTCGAACTGCATCTCGACGACCGGCCGCAGCCCGTACATCGCCATGCCGACGGCCGTTCCCAGGATCCCCGCCTCCGCGAGCGGTGTGTCCGTGACCCGGTCCTCGCCGAACTCCTTCACGAGCCCGTCGGTGACCCGGAAGACACCGCCGAGCGCGCCGACGTCCTCGCCCATCACATGGACGGCCGGGTCCTCGGCCATCGCGTCGCGCAGCGCCCGCCCGAGGGCCTGCGCCATCGTCGCGGGCTTCGCGGCTTTCGCGGCGGACGCCGTGGCCGCCGCCCCCGTCTTCGCTGCCGTCGTCATCGCTCGCCCTCCGCGTCGAGTTCGGCCCGCAACAGGGCCTCCTGCTCCCCCAACTGCGCGGTCTTCCCGGCGTAGACGTGCGTGAAGAGGTCCATGGGGTCGAGCACCGGATCCGCGTTCATGCGCTCGCGCAGGTCCGCCGCCATCGTCTCGGCCTCCTCACGAGCCTGCCGCACGGCGTCCGCGTCCAGGATCGCCCGCTCGGTGAGTTCCCGCTCCAGCAGCTGGACCGGGTCGTGCGTACGCCACGCCTCCACCTCGGCCTCGCCCCGGTAACGGGTCGCGTCGTCGGCGTTCGTGTGGGCGTCGATGCGGTACGTGACCGCCTCGACCAGCGTCGGACCGCCGCCCCGCCGGGCGCGCTCCACCGCCTCGGCGAGCACCTCGTGCACGGCGGCGGCGTCGTTGCCGTCGACCAGCCGGCCCGGCATGCCGTACCCCACGGCCTTGTGGGCCAGGGAGGGCGCCGCGGTCTGCTTGGCGAGCGGCACGGAGATCGCGAAGCCGTTGTTCTGCACGAGGAAGACGACCGGTGCCTGCCAGACCGCGGCGAAGTTGAGCGCCTCGTGGAAATCGCCCTCGCTGGTGCCGCCGTCACCGACCATGGCGAGCGCGACCACGTCGTCGCCCTTGAGACGCGCGGCGTGCGCCAGGCCCACCGCGTGCGGCAGCTGGGTCGCGAGGGGGGTGCACAGCGGCGCGATGCGGTGCTCCCGCGGGTCGTACCCGGTGTGCCAGTCGCCGCGCAGCAGCGTCAGCGCCTGTACGGGGTCGAGCCCGCGCGCCACGGCGGCCAGGGTGTCCCGGTAGCTGGGGAAGAGCCAGTCCTGCTCCTGGAGGACGAGCGCGGCGGCGACCTCGCAGGCCTCCTGGCCGGTGCTGGACGGGTAGACGGCGAGGCGGCCCTGCTTGGTGAGGGCGGTGGCCTGCGCGTTGTACCTGCGGCCGCGGACCAGCTCCGCGTACAGCCGCCGCATCAGGGCGGCGTCGAGCCGGTCGGCGGCGTCGGTGCCGAGCACGCGGTACGGCTCGCTGTCCGGGAGCAGCGGTGCGGGGTCCGTGCGGGGCTTCCAGGCCGGGGGAGGCGTGGGCCTGTATGCGGCGGCACCCGGCATTTCCTGGGCCGACTGGACCGTCATCGTGCTTTTCTTCATCGCGTGCACCTCCTCGTGGGAGCGGTGAGAACGGCACAGGAATGTGGTGTGCCTCACCTACCGATTGTTCGGTCGTGGACGCAATTTGGCTACAGGCGGCTCCAGCCTGTGGACAAACGGTTCTCCACAGCCTGGGATGGACGCAGGTCGTCCATGAGAGGAAGGCGGGGGGACATGGCAGCTGAACGAATGGCCGACGCGGGAGCGGGGCCTCCCGCACGCCCGCTCGACGCCGTCGACCGCGACATCCTGCGCATGCTCCAAACGGACGGCCGCGCGTCGATACGGTCCGTGGCCGAGCGCGTGCACGTGTCGCGCGCCAACGCGTACGCGCGCATCAACCGCCTCATCGACGACGGCGTGATCCGCGGCTTCAGCGCGCGCGTGGACCACGAACGCGCGGGGCAGGGAGCATCGGCGTACATCACGCTCAAGATCGTGCAGAACTCCTGGCGGACGGTGCGCGAGCGGCTTCAGGAACTGCCCGGCGCCGCGCACATCGCACTGGTCAGCGGGGACTTCGACGTACTGCTGCTGGTGCACACGGCGGACAACAGAGCGCTGCGCGAGCTCGTACTGACGAAGATCCAGTCGATCCCGGAGGTGCTCAGCACGCGCACTCTGCTGGTCTTCGAGGAGACAGACCTCGACTCGGCCGCCTCGCCGCAGACGTCCCAGCCTCCCCCATCTCCCCAGCCGCCTCAGCCGCCCCAGGAGCTGTGAAAAGGCTCCCTACGTTGTTCTGCGGGATGCGGTGAGCCCTTCGTATGGTTGACCCGCCCAGGGGTGCCGGGTGTGGTTCAAAAGGCTCTGCCG